>CAZSJB010000538.1:0-2123 GCA_964606625.1 uncultured Tepidisphaeraceae bacterium
CACTGCTCGTCGGTCTTTTCTTTCAGGAGCTTGATCCAGTAATCGGGCACGCCCATCGCCAGACGATAATCAAACCCGATCCCTCCTTCCGACACCGGGCGGGCCATCCCCACCATACCCGAGACATCCTCGGCGATGGTAATCGCCTCCGGGCGCAACTGATGGATCAGCTCATTGGCAAGCTGCAGATACGCCAGTGCATCCCGGTCGATGTTGTCATCAAAATAATCATCATAGCGGGTAAACTCTCGATCCAGGCCATGATCGAGGTAGATCATGCTCGTCACGCCATCGAACCGGAAGCCATCGAAGTTGAACTCCTCCAGCCAGTACCGGCAGTTACTCAATAGGAATCGCTGCACCTCGTACTTGCTGTAATCGAACAGCTTCGAGTCCCACGCCGGATGATGCCCCCGCGCCCCCTGGTGAAAATACTGGTACTCACTGCCGTCAAACAGGTTCAGCCCCTCGTGCGTGTTTTTCACCGCGTGTGAATGGATCAGGTCCATGATCACCAGCAGGCCCATGCCGTGGGCGGTGTCAATCAGGCGCTTGAGATCTTCGGGTGTGCCAAAGCGCGATGAGGGAGCGTAGAAGTTACTGACGTGATAGCCGAACGACCCGTAATACGGGTGCTCCTGGATCGCCATGAGCTGAAGGGCATTATAGCCGAGGCTTTTGATACGCGGCAGGACGTTTTGCGTGAACTCCGCATAGGTGGAAACCTTCGGTTCTTCGCTGCTCATCCCGACATGCGCTTCGTAGATGCGCAGTCCCTCGCCCTTGGGTAGCGTCGGTCGCGCATGCTGCCATTCATACGGCTGGGGCGGATTCCAGTACTGGCCGATGAACTGCATCCCGGCATGCGGTTCCTGAATGACGCGCCGGATGTAGGCAGGGATGCGATCCATCGCCTGGCCGTTCTCCGCCACCACATGCACCTTCAGGCGCGATCCATGCACCAGCCGATCCCCAAACTGCTCATCCGGCAAAAACAGCGACCAGATGCCATATTCATCCCGCACCAACGGATGGCCAAGCCGATCCCAGTCATTGAAATCGCCGATCAGCCGTAACTGGAGCGCATTGGGCGCCCACTCGCGGTACCACACCCCCGGTTTGCCGTATAACTCACCCCGATTGAACCCGAAATACCGATGTCCCTGGCTGACCTGGCCCAGCAGCCCCCCGCCCGTGTCAAAGCGTCGAAGCACCGACTGATAGTAAGCAAACCGCTCGCGCAGCGGCTGAAGATAGTTGTTCAGCAGCGGGTCAAGCGCCACCAAGCCGGTTCCGTCCATCGAGGTCTGTGTAACCGTCATCGACGGAGAATTGTACAGACGAACGCGAAATTACGGGTTTCAAATCTCAGATCTGCACCTTCTCACTCGATTCAGCCATCACCGCAGGTGCACCGTTTTCGGTGGGACCGTCGCTAGGACGGCCCAGGTCGGCTTCAACCTGCTGGATCACCCGGTCCATCTTCGGATACCGGATCTCGCGATACCCCGTGACCTCCTCGGGACACTTGAGGACGCGCAGCGCCTGTTCGTAATCGTCGATCAGGTGCACACGATCCAGCAGGTTGATGTACCAGTCACGGAAGCTGACCTCCCGCTTGTGCCAGCCGGGCAGCTTGCGCCACCATTTCATGTGACGCACTATCCGCAACTGCCAGTCGCGGGTGGTGATCTTCAGGCGGAACCGCCACTTGCCAATGTTGAACTCCGGATTGGTGTGGTGGCGATAGACAATCCGATCACCATTGGCGACGTCCACCCCGTACTTCACAATATCGCGCTGCTTCTTCTCGTAGCGCGTCAACAGGTAGGAGACGTAAACCTCGTCCTTGATGAGCATCACCTTCGCCAGGTTCCAGATCACGGCGATGGTGGCCTGGTAGCCGCGGGCGGGGTTATCGTGGCGGTAGATGTTGCGAACCAGCTCGATGTACCGCTTGGCCAGGTGATGATCCTGGTACTGAAGTAGATCATAGATGCGCAGCGCCACGTCATACTTGGCGTTGTCGGGCAGATCGCGCAGTTGCTTCATCGCGCCATGCACCAGTTGCTCATAGCGCATCGCCCAGGTGCGGCCGCGCAGGCGGGTCTTCTTGAGGATGC
>CAZSJB010000539.1:0-289 GCA_964606625.1 uncultured Tepidisphaeraceae bacterium
CCCGAAGAATGGACCTTCGATCAGCCGCTGGTGCTCATGCGGCAGGGGGATCGGGTGATGGTCCAGCCGCCGACGGCGCCCATCGAGGTGATCACGCGGTATGGCCGGCTGATGCTTGAACCGTCCGCCATTGCCGCCATTACCTTTCAAAACGAAGAACATGGCGTCCATGAAGTCATCCTGCGCGACGGCAGCCGGTTTGCCGGCCTGGTGACGGCAGAGGACTTCGAGATGGAACTGAAGGAGGGCAACCAACTGGTGCGATTCTCCACCGCGTCGCTGTTGCGGT
>CAZSJB010000539.1:299-2109 GCA_964606625.1 uncultured Tepidisphaeraceae bacterium
CTGGTCGCGCATATGCAGGAGCAGAACGCCGACTTCACCGCGGTGACCGGCGATGTGCTGGTGGGAGCGCTGGGCGGTGAACTGCGGTTTGATACCGCCTTTGACACGATCACCATCAACGGGCGCGAGATCAAGCGTCTGGCCAATATCCCGGAGCAGAGCACGGGCATCCAGGTTGTCATGTGGGACAACACCAGTTTCAGCGGGCATCTGCATGAAGAAATGCTGCAACTGGACCTGGCCAGCGGATTGCAGGTGTCGGTGCCGGTATCGCTCCTTGCGACCTACGAGCATCCACTGCCCCATCCTTCAGGAGCAGTGCGCCGACGGATCGAGACGATCGTCGCCGATCTCGATGCCGACGACTGGCGCCAGCGCGATCGCGCCCAGGCGCAGCTGGTTTCCATGGGTGTTGCCGTGATCGGCGTGCTCGAAGAGCTGCGGCCCAGCCAGTCTCCTGAGGCTCAGCAGCGAATCGACCAGGTGATTCAGGAACTTAAAAATCAGCAGGAGCGGTGATAACGCGGTGCACCCAGACATAACCGCCGTTCTGTGAAGTGAAGGGCATTCCAAGTTACTGCTGAATCTGCTGGCGCCACAGTTCGCAAAGTTTTTCGATGCTGGCGCAAGCGGATTTCATGTTGTTGCTGTCGGCGAGGATTTCCAATGCCTGTTCCAGCGCCTGCAACTCGTCCTTGCTGATGATGACACAATGACCGACCCCGTCGGGCAACGTAACCTCGACCCGGGCATGATCCTGCGCCACTTTGCGGTACGCTTCGCCCAAAGGCCCCTCAGCCGGGGCTACCAGTCTGTTGTCGGTCCCGTCCACCATTGTCGTCAACTCCTACAAGGGTCGGCCTGCCTCCCACGATCATCCCGATCACCGGCGCCGCGCGCCGGTTTGCTATAAGGGTGATATGACAGCCGCAGGGAAAAAGTTCGCTGGTCCATTCCGGGAATTTTGCCCCCTGACTCAACGTTGTCCCCAGGGATGTGTATGGACGGGAGGGTTGAAGAGGGTGTTGATAGATGGCCTTTCCCGAATCCTGGGACTGGTGAACATTTGGTTTTGTGCGATCGTTCGCACAGTTCATTTTGCGTTGAACGGGCTGAGTTGCCATAATGCGGACTTCTGCCTTCGGGCAGAAAGTCAGATCGGCCCGGATTCACATAGTTGGCCATATACAGGACTGTTGCGTGATCAACCGAACCCTGCGGTGGATGGATATCGTGGCCCGTCTTGCGAGCATTCCCGTTCGCCAGCACATTGCATTGATCCTTGTGGTTGTCCTTGGCCTGTGCGGCATCGCCGCCGGGCAAGCCGACAGGCAATCCCGTCGCCAGTGGCTGGATGAGCAATTCCTGCGCGACCTTCAGGCCATTGCCGCCCCTGACAACCGCATTATCGGATCAGAGGGATACAACCAAGCGGCTGCGTACATCGAGCAGCAGATCCGCAGCATCGAAGGCGTTGAGCTGCGTGTTCACGAGTATGAAGTGATGATGCCGGTGATGCGTAAGCCCGCCACGCTTACCATCGAGGGCGGTCCGACGGAACGGGTCTATCCGTTCTGGCCGGCGCATATTCGCCTGAATGCCACGCCCGAAGAAGGCATCACCGGGCGGCTGGTCTATATCGGCAACGCCAGGTTTGATGAAATCAACCCGGCCAGGCTGCGCGGGCAGATCGCTGTCGTGGAAGCAAGTGCCGGCAGGATGTGGCAGCAGGCACCTTATTTCGGAGCCCGCGCGATCATCGTGCTTGGCAGTGAAGACACCACCAATGTTGAGCTGCGTACCCATGAAC
>CAZSJB010000540.1:0-2083 GCA_964606625.1 uncultured Tepidisphaeraceae bacterium
TCCAGAATCCCAACGGACACATGATTGCCGCTGTAACGACGCCACCACCAGCCAGCGCCCAGACACTTCGATGACACCATGCCCATACCACTAGAACCACGATGGCAACAATCTGATGGATAATCCTCAGAATCGTCAGCCGGCCAAGCTGCAACCGGCGATTCGCAGTGAACACGGCTGTGGTCTGGAATCCGTTGATCGCAGCTGTCATCCCGACAACCGGCAAAAGCTCCTTCAGCATCGGCTCGGCGTAGAACTCCGCCACCGGCCAGGCGATCAGACAACTAACCATCCACAGCACAAACCCGCGAACGATCTGCATCGTCCAGGCAGTGTTGAGAAATTTCGGATCATCACCCTGTTTGTTCTGGATGATCGCAGGTCCGATCCCGATGTCGCTGAACATCTGCAATCCCTGCATGAACACACTCACCAGCGACATGAGCCCGAAGGCGTCGGGAAACAGCAGGCGAGTGAGGATCAGGTTCGATCCCAGTCGCAGGAGCTGCGTGGCTCCATAGCCACCAAGCGTCCAGATCGACCCGCGAAGGACCAACCCGCGGAGCGATGCGGGTGCGACAGCCGATTCCACGGCTGGCGGCGCAGACGGTCTGACCTCGACTGATGTTGCGGCTGTCAGGGTACTCACAGATTACAGGCGGTAAATACTCGTGCAGCGGACTACCAGACCATCCTCTGCCGCTTCAGCTCACGGTTTGCAGACAGCAGGATCGGGATCTCAAAGAGTGTTGCGCACAGAACCAGTGGCAGATGTTTCAGGCGGCCCGGCCACGGGATCTTCCGCAGTTGCCGCATGCGGCTGAATGGCACGCCTTGTGGCAGGACCCACCAGCCGCATTTCTGCACCTGCTCAACGATCAGCTTGCGTGCCCACTGGGGATCGGCCGCATTCTGCTCTCGCACAAACGTGCCGCCATCCACCCTTGGACCATTCCGCCAAAGCTCCGTGTAGATCCACGCATTCATTGCCGTACCGATCACCAGGCGGCGGGAATGACGAAAGATTCCCCACAGTGTCCGCTCCGGCTCGTAGTAGACGATCGCGTCGCTGACTCTGATCCGTCGCGACAGGTCATCCGGCCGCGTGAATCTGTCCGTAACGATCATAGCGCGAAGGAACCCGTCTTCACCCAGAAGTCCGACCGGCATCCAGATCCCCCGCAACGCCGGTCCGCGCCCACAGTAGCAACCGCCAGCGATCCCCTTGCCGGTCGCATGCGACAGCCGGCTTACCGCCAGAGACAGACGCATCAACGGTCCACATCGTTTCGCCTTTGCCTGTGCCTTGACCAGCGTCGCAGCCGCCACGTTGGCTGATGGATGGGCTCTCAGGCCCTCCACCAGGCATCGCAGCACGTCCCTGCGACCAAACTCCACGTCCGCATCCAGCAGGATGATGAACTCCGCCGACTGATCCGACAGCTCATGAACATAGGTGTTCCATGCGTTGCTTTTGCCGGCTTCGGAAAGCTCGCACACCTTCCAGCGGACGGGCTTCCCGGCTGCGCATTCAGTCAGGGACTCCCGAGCAACCGCAGCCGTCTGATCAGAGCATCCGTTTGGGACAACAACGATCTCGACATCATCTGCTTCACGACTTCCGGAGTCGAACAGGTCTTGCTCCATCAGCGAGCAGATCGTCCGCCGAATCACCGGGGCCTCGTTGTGTGCCAGTATTCCGATGCTGACCCGCATGCTCATCCCTCTCGACAAGTTCCTGCTTGCTACCGCTGTCAGCCGCGCAGGTTGCCAGCGCACGCGCGGGTATACCGACGGCGGTGGCCCCTGCGGGAATATCGCTTACAACGACGGCACCCGCACCGATCTTTGCACCATCGCCGACGCGAACCGGTCCCAGGATGCACGTATGGCAGCCGATCATCACATGATCGCCGATTACCGGTCCGCCCGGCTTAGAGCCGGCGCCGATGGTGCAGACCTGGTGGATCGCGCAATCGGCGCCAATGCTCGCCTCGGGGTGCACGCGAATCGGCCCAACGTGCGGAATCAGCAGTCCCGGTCCGATTTTGGCTGACGGATGCAGGTTGATGTGGGTGATCAG
>CAZSJB010000541.1:0-1533 GCA_964606625.1 uncultured Tepidisphaeraceae bacterium
TGCCCGCCAAAGGCGACCAAACTGGCGAAACGAAGCCGCCTATGGCGGTGGGGGACTCTTTGACTGGGGAAGCCATTTCATCGATCAGATCATCCGCCTGATTCCCAATAAGCCCTTGCGCGTGTATGCGCAACTGCGCGGCAATGTCTGGAGTACCGACTGCGATGATTTTGCGCGGGTGGTCATCGATTTCGAGGGAGGCACCGTCGGGCTGGTGGAGATCAACACAACCACCACCCATCCCGGCCCGCGATGGCACGTTGATGGCACGCGCGGATCTGCGGAGAGTGCGACCAATCTCGATTTTGACGTGAATGCATGGGCGAAGCTGCTGTTCACACCCGGCACGCAAACACCAGGCGCCCGCGAAATGTCGCAGATGCTGCCGCTGGCGAGTATCGACGTGATGAGCGAAATTGCCATCTGGAAGCGATTTTGCAGCGCCTGTCGGGGCGAGTGTGAACCCGCCGTCACCGCGCGCAGCGTTCTGCCGACCATGCAGTTGATGGATGCAGCCCGTCAAAGCAGCGCTACCGGATCAGCGATCGATCTGGAATTGGATGAATTATAAACCTGGATCAATGGCTTATGGACACAAGGTGCCGGTAAACTCATCCTGTTATCCCCTCATCTTGTCAACATTCTGAATGGGAGGTCAATCGATGGCACAGCGGCGGTTTGTGGCATTTGACATGGGAGCTGAAAGCGGGCGAGCGCTGGTCGGCCAACTGGCGGATGGCAGGCTGACCCTTGAAGAAAAACACCGCTTTGCCAATCCGGTGGGACGGATGAATGGTCATCTGCACTGGGATCTGCTGGCGCAGTGGGAGCACCTCAAAGCCGGACTGAGAACCGCAGCAGCGACCCGCGAACCCATTCACGGCATCGGCATCGATACCTGGGGCGTCGATTACGGGCTGCTGGATGAGAAGGGCGAGCTGCTTGGGTTTCCCTACCATTACCGCGATGCTCGCACCGACGGCGTGATGGAGCAGACCTTCGCCCGCGTTCGCCGCGAAGACATCTTCGATGCCACGGGCATCCAGTTCATGCAGCTCAACACGCTGTTTCAGCTCATTGCCCATCACCGTCATCAGCCCAGGTTGCTGGAGATGGCCCACACGCTGCTGTTCATGCCGGACTTGTTCAACTACCTGTTCACGGGCGTGAAAAAGTCGGAGCACTCCATCGCCACGACCAGCCAGATGTACGATCCGCGCCGCCGTGGCTGGGCTGTCTCCATGCTTGAAGATCTCGGATTGCCGACGCATTTTCTGCCGGAAATCGTGCCCTCGGGGACGATTCTGGGCGAGCTGCGCGACGATGTGGCGGAGGAGTGCGGCGTGGGCAAGATTCCAGTCATTGCGCCTGCCTGTCACGACACCGGCAGCGCCGTGGCAGCCGTTCCGGCGGAAGGGCCAAGCCTCGGCGCCCCTGGCGGTAACTGGTGTTACATCTCCTCGGGGACGTGGTCCCTGATGGGGGTCGAGCTGGATCAGCCGATCATCAACGCCAAGTCACTTGCGTATAATT
>CAZSJB010000541.1:1543-2083 GCA_964606625.1 uncultured Tepidisphaeraceae bacterium
GGGGTGTCGGTGGATCGATCCGCTTTCTGAAGAACATCATGGGCTTGTGGCTGGTGCAGGAATGCCGTCGGGCGTGGATCGCCCAAGGCCAGGAGCTTGGCTATGCCGAATTGACCGAGATGGCCCGCCAAGCCGCGCCGCTACGCTCGATCGTCAATCCGGACGATCCGCCATTCCTTTCGCCCGGCGAGATGCCCCAGAAAATCGCCGATTTCTGTCGCCGCACCAATCAGCCCGTTCCGGAAAATCCCGGCCAGTTCGTTCGTGCCTGCCTCGACAGTCTGGCGTTGACCTACCGCGCCACGATCGAAGGGTTGGAAGACATTCTTGGCCAGAAGATCGCCGTGATTCACATCGTTGGTGGGGGTACGCAGAACAAGCTGCTCAACCAGATGACTGCCGACGCCTGTGGCCGACGGGTCATCGCCGGGCCTGTCGAAGCCACCGGTATTGGCAATATCCTCGTGCAGGCGATGGCGACCGGCGCGATCAAATCCCTGTCCGATGCCCGAGCCGTCGTCCGCAACAGCTTTCCGGTCG
>CAZSJB010000542.1:0-2079 GCA_964606625.1 uncultured Tepidisphaeraceae bacterium
GCGTAGCTCAGTTGGTTAGAGCAGCGGATTCATAAGCCGCGGGTCACTGGTTCGAGTCCAGTCGCTGCTATTCCTCCTCCGGTATAGACTTGTAACCGCGCCAAGCCCCTGCCCAATAGGGGCTTGTCTCTTTTTGGCCGCATTCTGCGAAAAGATGTGTCCGCTATCCCCTTGGCTTATCCTTTGACCGCTTCGTTCGAAGGAGTCACGGCTGTAGACCCAGATAGCCACACACAGCAGGTGATCAGTACGGTCGCCCCCACGCCACAGGAGCCCAGTTCATCGAGATCAGCCGGCGGGAGTCGCTGCCGTCCGGCTACCCGTCATATCGTAGGAAGTTGGCTTGGAAGGTGACATCCGGGGCAAAATCTGAATGCCTGTACGACGAAACGCCCCCACCGGAATAGCATCCACAATCCAGCCGACCGGCCCCTCGGGCCCGTCCAACACCTGTGGTGGTTGAATAGAGCGTCTGGAAGTTCGTTTCGGGCGCCTTCAGGCGATGCAGTTGCGGCATATGCGGCAAGGCGAAATGATCACCCTCGAACGGCAGCTGGGATGAAAATCGCTCGCCTGCCCCTGTTCGCCGTGTCAGCATTGCCAAGAACTCGTAATCCACCTCGGCTGCCAACGCCTTGGCGAACATTGGCATCGGCGTGGCATTTTTTGTCATTGCGAAGACGCATCTCTGATTTTCTACCGCCCCAGCTGGTGGAATATGGGAGTAGGATGCGGAGATGCAACTGCTTGAAGACCTCTTCGAGCGCGGCAGGTTGATCCGGTCGTCGCATCATTCGCCCAACCTGGTGCATCTGGTGCGGGGAATCGCGTGGGTCTGTGGCGTCAGGGAGATTGAGCGTGACCCGCCGGTTCAGCAGCTGATCAACCTGATTGGTCCGGCGGATCATATCGTCTTTGTTCTGCTGGATGGGCTGGGCATGAACCTGGTCAACCGGATGGATCCTGGCTGCTTCGTCGTGCGCAACCTGAAGCAGCACCTTCACTCAACCTGCCCTTCCACCACGGCTTGCGCACTGACCACCGTCGCTACCGGTGCCTATGCCAACCAGCATGGCATTACCGGATGGTTCACCTATCTGCCGGATCATAATCTGACCGCCATCAGTCTTCCTTTCCAGGAACGCACCCAGAAACGACCGCTGGTGCAGCGGGGAATCCAGGTGCAGGACGTGATCCGCGTACCGCCGCTTATGCCGCGCATGGGCTATGAACCGATGAGCATCGGGCCCTTTGACATTTTCGATACCCCCTACAACCTCTGGACCCGCGGCGATGCCAAGGGCGTTGGCTACCAGCAGATTCCCCAAGCCATCGATCGGATCATCGAGCGCGTGCTCCATGCGGATCATCCCACCTACACGCATCTTTACCTGCCAGAGATCGACAGCATCTGTCATCGCCTGGGGGTTGGGCATGAGAGCGTTATTCCCCTGGTGGAGGATATCGATGCCCAGTTGGACCGCCTGGCGACCAGCCTTGGGGGCCGTGCGCGGATCATCGTCACCGCGGACCACGGGCTGATCGACGTACCGCCGGCACAGCAGACGCTGCTGCTCGATGGCGATCCCCTGCTGGATCTGCTGAAAGTACCCCCAGTCGGGGATGCCCGGCTGCCCATTTTTCATGTACGTGAGGGCCAGCAGGCCCGCTTTGCCGACATGTTTCACGATCGTTTCAGCCACAGCATGATTCTGCTCCCCACGGATCAGGTCGAGCAAATGGAGCTGTTTGGCCCGGGGCCCTTCTCGCCGGTGGCACGACCGCGGTTCGGTGATTTCATCGGCATCGCCTATCAGCCGGCGACGATCTCATATCACCCGCGCGATAAGCCCGTCGGCCATCTCTATCTCGGTGTCCATGCCGGGCTTAGTCCACAGGAAATGCAGATTCCGCTGTGCCTGGCTTAATCACGCTTTTCAGTAGCAGGGGCATCGGGTTCGTACCGCACAGCCCATGCTTTATCCCCGGATACGCTTGAAGCGGTCATAGGCTTCGTCCCATCGGGCGGTACCTGCCGGCTCGTAGTGTTCGACCGGAAAGCTGTTGCGGACGACGGCT
>CAZSJB010000543.1:0-2073 GCA_964606625.1 uncultured Tepidisphaeraceae bacterium
TGCAGAGCTTCCACCTGTTCGATGAGAACCAGATGGTCATCAAGACCCAGTCGATTCTTGAGGTAGTCAAGGGCGCCTGATCGGCGCCCCACGCTGCCCCCGCGACCCTCAACGCATCATCCCACAGCGGATTGTTCCGCACCTGTGAACGTTGAGGCGCTTTTGCATGCTTTGCGAGCTTCTGCCCGAAAAATGTGCAAAATGCCGTTGCGGAAAATGCATCGTTCCTGGGCAATTAACCGCGATTACAGAACCAATGCACGGATCAGCGCGAAGCTGGGCAAGCTCCGCTGATCCGCCTGCCGGTTCAGACTTCAGTCGGGGTTAAAGATTGACGATGCAATGATGTTCACTGGCCGGTTGTTGATGGGCCGGGAAGATAATCGACAGCCGTGCCTTGTATTGAGTTAAGGCTCGTTACCGGGCCGGGCCATTACGGGTTACGCGAATGGGACGTCCGTTTTTGTCGTTTGGACGATGCGCGCTGTTGGTGCTGGTCGGATCGGCCATCACTTTCACACTCAATCCCGCGCTGGAGTTTCCAATCTCCCTTAATCAGGTTGCGCGCGCTGATCAGTCAGTCACGCAGCTGCCTGATGAAACCCTTGAACTGACCGGCCTCCAAGCCAAGTTCCAGGCTATTGCCCAGCGCGCCAGCGCCGGGGTCGTGGCCATCTCGGCGTCCGCAACTTCCGTTGATTCCGAACATGTGCTCCGGTCGGATGATCTCAATGGTGAGGCCCTCAGCGCTGTTCTCAATGGGAAAACCCGCATCGTTGGAACGGGTTTTGTCATTGATTCCGATGGCTACATCGTTACCAACGAACACGTTGTTGGTACAGCTGAGCACCTGTGGGTCACCACGGATGATCGCCGCGTCTATCCGGCGGTCGTGATCGGCAGCGATCCCCGCGCCGACCTGGCGGTCTTGAAGATCCCCGCAACGGGTCTGCCGGTGGTGGAGTTCTCCACCTCCCCGGTGACGCGGGGCCAGTGGACGATTGCCCTGGGCAACCCTTATGGCTTGAGCGCCTATGGTGAGATCTCGATGAGCGTGGGGGTGGTCAGTGCCACCGGCCGGTCGCTGCCCAAGCTGGCCAACAAGGAAGACCGCCTCTACACGAATCTGATCCAGACCACAGCCGAGATCAATCCTGGCAACTCCGGTGGTCCGCTGCTGGACCTGGAAGGCCGTGTGATCGGCATTAACACCGCTGTCATCCTACCGCAGAAACAGACCAACGGCATCGGCTTTGCCATGCCCGTCACGCCACGTCTGCTTGAGAAGATCGAAGCCCTCAAGCAGGGCAATGAGATCGTCTACGGATTCCTGGGCGTGCGCGTGGTCAGCCCCACCCCGCGCCAGCTCCGCGAAGCCGGCGTCGACCGGCTCATGGGGGCGTATGTCGAGGTGGTTGAACCGGATTCGCCGGCTGCGGCTGCCGGCATTCAGCCGGGGGATATCATCCTGACCATCAACGGCCAGCCGATTCCCGACAGCGACGGATTCGTCCGCATCGTTGGCGACTGTCCCACTGATCATCCCACCCGCATGCGGCTGGTGCGCGGTCGCCGTGAGATCAACCTGGATGTCACGCTCGGTAAGCGGGCGTTGCCCCATGTCGCTATCACGCGTGAGAACCAGCGCTTCCGGTGGCGTGGCATGCTGCTGGGGCCGGTCCCGGCGCATTGGACCAACCGTTTCGGCGAAAAGCCAGCCAGCGGCTTGATGGTGCTCGCCGTCGAACCCGGCAGCGAGGCCATGCAGGATGGCGCGATGGAAGGCAGCATCCTCACGCAGGTTGCCGGCCATCCCATCCACAGCATTGCCGACCTCCAGCGGATCATCAACGACACCCCGGCCGAGCAGTGCGCGGTCCGGTTTGATGTACCCCAGTCCGCCGTTGTGACTGTCGAGTAACATCGTCTCCTCCCGCACTTGTGGCGTGTTTGGGCTCCTACGCAGTCGAGGCAGCATGTGTCCCGGCTGGGCAGGAGCGTCATTGCGCCGTCGGTTCCAGCCGTACTCTGTACCCATCGCGGCAATCCTCCACGATTCCTCAGATTTCGGAA
>CAZSJB010000544.1:0-2066 GCA_964606625.1 uncultured Tepidisphaeraceae bacterium
CGGGGCGCGGATGACATGCAAGCGTCCATGGGAGCCGAAGGTTTCGGTGAAAAATGCCTTGATTGCCGTGTAGATGGATTCCATATACGCTGAAATGTATGGCGGCGCTGGCAGGGGGGTCAAGACGCGGACAGGACAGCGGAGGTATGATATACTGCTTCCTTCCCGGATTGCGCATTTGTGAGCAGAAGATCGAGACTTCCACAAACCACGCGAGCGATTCCAAGAAACCGTGCATAACCACCGAGGACAAGTGCAATGACCGACCTGCGCGGGAAATTCATTGTGTTGGATGGAACCGAAGGTTCGGGCAAGAGCACGCAGGCGCGATTGCTGCATGATCGCCTGAGGGCAGAGGGAGTCGACGTGCTCCTGGTGCGTGATCCCGGGACAACACGGATTGGCGAGCGAATTCGCGAAATCCTGCTGGATCCCGCCAACCATGAAATGGGGATGCGCTGCGAAATGCTGCTCTACATGGCCGCGCGAGCGCAGATGATGTCGCAGTTGATTCTTCCCGCCATCGAGGCTGGAAAAGTCGTGCTGTGCGATCGGTTTGTTTCATCGACGCTGGCGTATCAACTGGGGGGAGACGATTTGACTGCCGACGACATCCGGGATGTGGCGAATGTCGCCATCCAGGGGCATTGGCCGGACATCACGATCATCCTCGACATACCGGTCGCCAAGAGCTTTGCGCGGGTCCAGCGGCAACGCGATCGGATCGAACAACGCCCGCTGGAATACCATGAAATGGTGCGGGAGAATTACCATGCCCAGGCTACCGTGGATCCCGAGCATTACCGGCTGGTGAATGCGGATCGCGATGTGCAGGCGGTCCATGAGGATATATGGAACATCGTACAAAGCCTGTAAGGCAGTTGCTGATTAACCGACAATTCCGGCGATACATGGTAGAGACAAGTCCTTGATGACGACGTTGAAGGACATTTTCGACCAGGAGCAGGCGATTGAGTTTATGCGCCGGGCACTCGTTGCCGATCGGCTGCCGCATGGGTTGATCTTTGCCGGACCGGTGGGAGTAGGCAAAGGCACGACTGCCAAAGCGCTGGCGGGTATTTTCCTGTGCATGTCTCCGGGAGTGGATCAGGCCAGCGGTCTGCTGGCACCCTGTGGTGTGTGTGAATCCTGCCGATTGATGAAGGGGGGAACACACCCCGATTACCATGTGATTTTCAGGCAACTCATTCGCCTGGAGAAAGACACCAGAAAAGCGATCGAGTTATCCATCGATGTTATCCGCGACCATTTGAGGGAGCCTGCCCACCGCAAGGCAGTGCTCGCCAATGGCAAGGTGTTTGTCATTGAAGAAGCGGAGCTGATGACCATTGCTGCCCAGAATGCGCTGCTGAAAACCCTGGAAGAACCGCATGGGCGGACCTTGCTGATTCTGTTGACCGATCAGCCCAATCTGCTTCTGCCGACCATTCGAAGCCGATGCCAGCAGGTACCGTTTTCGTCCCTGTCACGCCAGCGCGTGATTGACGAACTCCGCAAACGTGGCATTGAAACGGCGGATGCTACCGATGCTGCCGATTTTGCCGATGGCTCTCTGGGGCTGGCGATACGGTGGGTGGAGGATGGGATTGTTCCCCATGCCAGACGGTTGGGCGTGCTGTTGAAACGGATATTTGCCAGCCCCCAGCCGGATGCATCCGAGCTTCAGGAACTGATCCAGTCGGCAGCCGACGAATATGCCGAAAAGCAACTTGCCCGCGACAATCTCGCCAGCAAGGCGCAGGCGACCCGCGAGGGATTGATGATCTATCTCAAGCTCAGTGCCCAGGTGCTTCGCCAACTACTTCGGAATACGGAAGATCCGGATTCGCTTGAGCGCCTGTGCGCTGGCATCGATGCGATTGCCCAAGCCGAACACTATCTCGAGTCCAACGTCAACGTTTCGCTGGTGCTTCAGCAGCTTGCGGTTTCCCTAGAAGGGCGGATGGTGGGCTGACAGCAGTATGTCAGTCCAGGAGGTGTTCCACGTGGAACATTGTGCCGGCTAAACCTTGCTGGGTTTGGGATGGGCCCTTTCAGCTTGCCAG
>CAZSJB010000545.1:0-2047 GCA_964606625.1 uncultured Tepidisphaeraceae bacterium
CGGATGCCCTTGCCGCGATCGTAATGAAGGATGACGTCGTACGAGCCGAACATCACCTCATCCAGATACTGCTTCAGCGGCAGCAGCCGCTTGCCATGCGGGACAAGGTCAAACACGTTCCCATGCAACAAGAACTGCGCCACCGACCCGCTGCGAAACAGGTCCCGCATCTCGATCGCCCAGGGAGGAAGTTCGGCCATGTGATCTCCTGATTACCTGAGGTGTCGCTGTTAATGGAGAGTGTAACCGATTGGCAAGTCCAACGCAGAGAGCCCAGAGCGAATTGCAAAGAACGCCAGAGAGAGAGTCATGAGGTCGTTTGATTCCAGGTTATGGACGGTGTGCGGCTTCGGCGAAAGCTTCGGGGTTCTCTGTACTGGAGTTAACGTTGACCCGAAGGCTCAGGATCAGCGGCAGGGCGAGCAGGGAGAGGCCGGTCATGATCAGGAAGGCGGTGGGGTAGCCCTGAGCGGCGATGAGATAACCCGCCGCCAGTGCCGACCAGGCTTCGCAGCCGTTGGTCGCACCCATGTAGGCGCTGAACTGCGTGGCGCCCAGGCGCGGGTCGGTCAGGTCCATGAACAGGGCATAGGTGGCTGTCACGAACAGGCCGATGCCGAAGTAAATCAGGATCAGCATGCCATACGCCATCCACGGATTCTTAAGGACCGTCGACAGCACCGCGATCAGGCCCGCCAGCAGGACCAGGAATCCTGCCACCGCCCGCCGGTGGCCGATCCGGTCGGCGATCCAGCCGCCGATCAATCCGCCCATCAGCGTCATCATCACGCTGAGGGTGTAGAACAAGCCAATGGTTTGCGACTCCATCTCCAGATCCACCAGCAACGGGCCGGCAACGACGCCGACGGCTTCGAACCCTGCGCCGCTGATCAGGGCGATCGCCAGTCCGATCCACGTTACCGGCTTGGTGAGCACGCGTCCCAGCACGCTCACGAATTGCGACCACCGGCCGGCCACTTCATCCCAGGCATGCGACGTGCTTTCGATGTCACGACAGAACAGGAGCAGCGCCATTATGCCCCAGATCACACACACCAGTACCGGGACGACGGTCGCCCGATCGACCCGGTCCGCGACCAGCAGAGCGCCTGCGCCGAACAGCCATCGTCCCAGGAACATTCCCGCCTGCATAAAGCCGTTGAGTCGCCCGCGCTCATCGGGTGGAGCGATGCGGATCGCATAGGCGTCGATGGCGACGTCCTGCGTTGTGGCGGCCAGAGCGTGAAGCACCACGCAGCCAAACACCCAGCCGAACTGGGCCTCCAGGTCCAGCCAGGCAAC
Organism: uncultured Tepidisphaeraceae bacterium; assembly: GCA_964606625.1. GTDB lineage: Bacteria > Planctomycetota > Phycisphaerae > Tepidisphaerales > Tepidisphaeraceae > CALEKX01. Next base: position 1,303 of record CAZSJB010000545.1, read on the forward strand.
CGGCAGGAGCGACAGCCCCATGAGAAACTGCATCGAACCAATCCACGCCCGATGTCCCCAGTGCCGTCCGCGCATCACATCCACAGCCGGCGCCCAGGCGAACTTGAGGGCCCACGGCAACGCGAGGATCGCCTGCAGGGTAGTGATTCGCGTCAACTCCACCCCTTCCTGGCGCAGCACGGCTGCCAGGTACCACCAGACAAATCCGATGGGCGCGCCCTCCGCCAGGTACAGCAGCATGAACAGGCTACGGCGTGACCAGGAAGAAGATGTGAGATCAATGGACATGAGATGGGGGGAGTCCCAGGTTCCGCGGACAAGGTTTCAGGCAAGCTCCAATCTCCCAAAAACTAATGCCAGCCGAGGCAGGATCATGAAACCTGTTCATTGGAGCTGGAGCTTAATCCTCCTCACTGCTGCTCACCATGCCAAATGTCCGATAACTGAAGTATGGCCTGTTTCACCTGCATCAGCCCTGTCTTCAAGTCGCTGTCGCGCGCAGCCGCCAAAGCGGCCAGTGCGCGGGTGCGGGCACTGGGGGGATTGGCGGTGCATCCGCGGTGGCAGCAGCGGGCGGAGATCTGCGAGCGGTGTCCGATGCGGGTCATCGCCGGGGGACGGACGTACTGCGGATCACCGTTTCTGCGGAAGATCGAGCGGGATCCGGCGGTGGACGGCTGCGGCTGTCCTACCCTCGCCAAGGCCAGGGATCCCCACGAGCACTGCCCGCTCACCTCGTTCATCC
>CAZSJB010000546.1:0-2042 GCA_964606625.1 uncultured Tepidisphaeraceae bacterium
ATCACCCGTCAGCGCCTGCGGAACAATGACCAGATCCGCATTGGTCAGACGCTCATGGTATTTCACGAGAAAACAGCGAAGTAGCAGCATCGATGGCCAGCCTGATCATCCACACTGATAACGGCACGCAGGCCGGTGTGATCACCGGACGGGTGCTTATCGGCCGCAAGCCGTTCAACACCATTGCGATCAGCCATCCGGCTGTGTCGCGTATCCATGCGTGGATCGAGCGCCGGGGTAATGCCTGCTGGATTGGAGATTGCGGCGGCCGCAACGGCACGTACGTCAATGGCGAGCGTATCCATCGCCGTATCCGTCTGAACGACGGAGATGAAATCACCATCGCCCATACCACGATCATCTATCATGAGCGTGACAACCTGCCCGCCGGTGCCACGCCAATCCGGCTGGAGCAGGCAGACGATCGGCTAACCGCCGATCACAACGGATTCCTGTTTGACTGTGCGTGTGGAGCCCCCACGTGGGTTCCAAACTTCCTGGCGGGTCGGGAGCAGCGGTGTGGGCATTGCAGCCAGCAGATCCAGATCCCGGCTGCACCGTTGCGCAACATGCCTTCACCCAGCCAGGATAACACCGCACCTCCGCGGATTTGCAGCATTTGTCAATGTCCGATTGGCGCAGGCGATGAGCGGACCCAGTGTCCGGAGTGCAGATTGGTTTTTCACGCTGAATGCTGGGAAGAAAATCTCGGCTGTAGTGCGTACGGATGTTCGCAGGTGAATGCGCTGGCTGTGGATGAGGCGCCGCAGGCACGGCCTCTACCCGATGCGTTGCCGATCTTTACGCAGCAGGCCGAGGCAGTTGCAGCCTCCACCAGCGCAATCCCATGGGATTATGCGCTGCTGGGAGGGAGCGTGCTGGGAGCGGCACTGGGCGTACTGGCGTTTGGGATCCCTTCATTTGCAGTGCTGTTGGCTGCGATGTTCTACCTGGCCCGCGCACCACGCGGACGACGAACGATCGTCCTTCTAGCTGTGCTGGTGAGTATTGCGGGATTTGCAACGGGGTTGGTTGCGTCGTACCTGTGGTGGTTGAGATGATTCAGTTCAAATGTGATGGTTGTGGGAAGCAGTTTGCGGTGCCGGACCAGTACGCCGGCCGGCGCGCCCGATGCAAGGGGTGTGGCACGATGGTCCAGGTTCCGACAGCCGCACCAGCGGTGCAGGCAACGGAAACATCCCCCGCCAGCGAGGCGCCGCGCGTTCCCCTGCGGACCCGCCGCCTGGCGGCCGAAGCGCAACAGATGTTCAAGGCGTTCAGTGCCCCCGACAGCCCGATCCAGATCGAATCAACCCAGGGCGATCCACCGGAAATCTATCGCATTCTCTACCGCATCACCGGGCTGTCGCGCAACGACAGTGGCCAGCCCTCCCCCCGGAATGAACATCGCGTCGAGATCGAATGCACCAGCGAATATCCTCGGATCAGCCCCCGCTGCCGTATCTTCACACCGATTTTTCATCCCAATTTTGATCAGACTACGATCTGCGTCGGCGACCACTGGACCGCCGGCGAGCGATTGGTCGACCTGGTCGTGCGCATCGGCGAGATGATTGCCTACCAGGCCTACAACATCAAAAGCCCCCTCGACGGCGAAGCCGCCATGTGGGCGGATCTGAATCCCGATCGACTCCCCACAGACACACGCGATCTACGTGCTCTGATTGAGAATCCATGACACGGTGAGGAGGATGAGGGGGTGACAAGGTGAAAATGCGCGCGTCACCTTATCACTCCCTCATCTTGTCATGTCCGTCACGCAACAGCCGCAACCACCTTTTTCGCGGCATCGGTGAGGTCGGTTGCCGGCTGAAGGGTGGGCAGCTCAGTCTTGGCGCTTTCGAGGATTTCGCGGGCGCGCTCGACGTTGGTGCCTTCCAGGCGGACGACCACCGGCACCTTGAACCCGACTTCGCGGCCAGCCTGGACAAGGGCTTCGGCGATCAGATCGCACTTGGCGATGCCGCCGAAGATGTTGACCAGGATGCCCTCGACCTTTTCGTCTGAGAGGATGATGCGGA
>CAZSJB010000547.1:0-2030 GCA_964606625.1 uncultured Tepidisphaeraceae bacterium
TGTTCGATCTGCTCCATGATGTCGTTGAGCTGATCACCCAGGAAGACCGAGATGATCGCCGGCGGGGCTTCGTTGGCGCCCAGGCGATGGTCGTTGCCCGCGCCACAGATCGAGACACGCAGCAGATCGGCGTGCAGGTTGACCGCCCGGATGACGGCACAGCAGAAGACCAGGAACTGGGCGTTGTCGTGCGGCGTCTCGCCCGGTTCAAGCAGGTTCTCGCCGGTGTCGGTCGCCAGCGACCAGTTGTTGTGCTTGCCCGAACCGTTGACCCCCGCAAAAGGCTTCTCATGCAGTAGGCAGGCGAAGCCGTACTTTTCGGCGGTTACGCGGAGGATCTGCATCACCAGGTTCTGGTGATCGGTTGCCAGGTTCGCATTCTCGAAGAGTGGGGCGATCTCGTACTGCGCCGGGGCCACTTCGTGATGGCGCGTCTTGACCGGCACACCCAGCTTGAACAGCTCCATCTCGGCTTCGGCCATGCAGGCGATGACCCGCTCAGGGATGGAAGCGAAGTACTGATCTTCCAGTTCCTGCCCCTTGGGCGGGCGCGTGCCGAACAGCGTTCGGCCGCAATTGATCAGGTCCGGCCGGTGGTAATAGAAGTTGCGATCGATCAGGAAGTATTCCTGCTCGGGGCCGGCTGTGGCCGTGACGCGATGGACATCGTTCTTTCCGAACAGGCGCAGGATGCGGATCGCCTGTTCGCTCACCGCAGCCATCGACCGCAGCAGGGGCGTTTTCTTGTCGAGCGCCTCACCGGTCCAACTCAGGAAGGCGGTGGGGATTACCAGCGTGGAGGTATTGGGGCTTTCGAGGATGAAAGCCGGGCTGGTCGGATCCCAGGCGGTATACCCGCGGGCCTCGAAGGTGGCTCGCAGACCGCCCGAGGGAAAACTGGAGGCGTCCGGTTCCCCCTTGATGAGCTGTTTGCCGGAAAATTCGGCAATCGCACCGCCGGTTTCGTTGGGGGTGATGAAGCTGTCATGCTTCTCGGCAGTCGAGCCGGTCATCGGCTGAAACAGATGGGAATAGTGGGTGGCACCCTTTTCCATTGCCCAGTCTTTCATCGCGGTGGCGACGGCATCGGCAACGGCTGGATCGAGTGCTTCACCCAGGCGGATGGTTCGCTGGAGTGCCTTGTAAACGCTCTTAGGCAGGCGTGACCGCTGGACTTCGTCATTGAAGACGTTGATTCCAAAATGGTCCTTGACGCGGATTTTCCGAAAATCAACGCGACTAAGGTTATGGCGGGTGGTCGCGATGGCCTTGATCGCTTCCTGGCGGACGTTCGATCCCATTGTGGGGTCTCCTCGGGGGGCTAAGGGTCAACGGGCTTGCAGGCCCATATCAACGTATCATACCGGTTCAGCCCGACGGATTGCAGTCCGTCAGCCGACGAAGTGAGGAGGGCATGGCAGACCTGCCCTGACTTCCTCCCCGCCACGCACAGACGAGGGGAAATCGACAACTTGCCTCACTCCGAACGGACTCTTGAGCAAAAGGCGTGCAACGGGAAAAATTTCCATTTTTCGCGGCTGAGAGTGCGCGCAGATCGGGCAAACCCCGCTTGCCGGGCTCACGGTGCTTAAAATGCGCGCACCCGCCAGGCAAGCCATTCGATCATTGCCGCGATCGCTCTTCCAAGTACGCCTTGAGCGCGCCGATATTCTCGAACTCCGCCAGCTCGTTGCCGGCAAACTGCACACCAAATGCCTGCTCAATGCTGAACATCAGGTTGATGTGGTTGACCGAATCCCACTGAGGGATGTCCTTGGCGGTCATGTCATCGCGCAATGTCAGGGAGTCGTCGCCAAAAACGGTCTGGAAAATTTCTTCAAGTCGCTCGTGCGTACTCATGGGGGTAATTGGGTAGGGTCAATGTCGTCATCACCGCCCTGGCGGCGGGCAATGCCCACCTTCAGGCAGAGGCGGTATCCAGATTATCGACATTCTCAATGAACTCGTTGGTAATGGGACCATGGGTGGTCAGATCATACTCCCAGATAGTCGTTCCATCGACTTCGGAT
>CAZSJB010000548.1:0-2028 GCA_964606625.1 uncultured Tepidisphaeraceae bacterium
CCCCGCCCGCCGGGCGGAAATCGCAGAATTGTGCACCGGATTCATCTATTACCTCTCCGTCAGCGGCATCACGGGCGAACGCAGCGCCCTGCCGACGGATGTGGCCTCCAACCTCCAGCAGATTCGACAGTTAACGGACAAGCCTCTGTGCGTCGGATTTGGAATATCCACCCCCGAGCATGTTCGCCAGTTGCGCGGCAACGCCGATGGAGCCATCGTCGGCAGCGCCTTCGTGCGCCGGATGAAGCAAGCCCTTGCCGATAACGCCGTAATTCCTGATATAATCGAAACTTATTGTCGAGAATTGCTTGCCGGCTCAGCCGATTGAAACGCGATGTGGTAGACTGGGGGATCTGGCCGACCGTAGGCGAGCTCACACACAGTGAACAAAACGTTCATTGAAAAAATTTTGTTCCTAACCCTGCCAACTGGACTGTGTCTGGACCAATGGACCCTCGATCCGCCGCCAACCCGGATAACGCACGACCGGGCGAACCGTCGGACGGGGAGCTGGTCGAAAAGACGCTGAACGGTGAGAAAGCTGCATTTGATGAGCTGATTCGCCGATATCAGCGACAGGCTGTCGCGGTTTCGTTTCGCTTGCTCGGGAACAGCCACGACGCGCTGGAGGTCACGCAGGACGCCTTCCTCAAGGCTTATCGAAGCCTGGAAACCCTGCAAAAACCGCAGGCCTTCGGCGGCTGGCTGATGCGGATCGTCGCCAACCTTTCGCTGAACTTTCGGCGGGGCCGCAAAACCCAGTCGCAGTTGCCCTTGGATGATCTGTTCGAAAGCGGCGGATCCCAGCAAGGCAGCAGCCCGGCGGGCAGCGACTGGATGGCCCAGTCCGGCGATCCCCAGCGAACCATGCAAAGCCTCGAGCTGGGCCAGCGCCTGCATGAGGCCTTGCAGCAGCTGCCGGAAAAACAGCGTCTGGCGATCGTGATGTTCACCATCGAGCAGATGCCTCAGAAAGAAGTCGCCGCCAGCCTTGGAATCAGCGTCGAAGCGGTAAAATGGCATGTGTTTCAAGGACGGAAACGGTTAAGAGACTTGCTGAAGGATCATCTGTGAGTATCTAAATCGACTTGGGGCTTCTACGCAGCGAGCGCGGAAACAACAGACAATGGAGTGCCTAAGCCGCCGTTGCGGTAGAAGCAGCGAGTCAGCAAAGCGTCAATATGCTTCAGGAAGACCTTGAGTTTCGCATCAGCCAGTACATCGACGGCACGCTCGATGAACCCCAGCGCCGCGCGCTGGAAGCGGAAATCGTGCGCAATCCCGAAGCCGCTGTGCTGCTGGAGCAGTTCCGCCAGATCGACCAGGCACTCCAGACCTCCCTGCCGCTGCCCGATATCAATTACGACGCCCTGGCAGCGCGCATTTCCGACGCGATCGCAGCCGAAGACCAGCCGCATGTGCTGTTCTCCTTCAAGTGGGTGCGCCATGCCGTCTCCGTGGCAGCCGCAGCCTGTATCCTCCTCGTCGGCGGTCTGTGGATTCACAACAGCGGCCTTTTCGACGCATCCGATAACGGCGATGCGTTCGTCCATGTCACCGGCCCCCAAAGCGAAGCAGCCTTCGCTGCCCCGGTACAGGTCATCCACATCGGCCCGTCGCCCTGGACCGATCGCACCCCTGCCACCGAAGCGCTCGTCGCCCGACCTTCCAAACTTGTCATCGCAAGCGCGTCGGCTGAGCCCTACGATAATGCTCTGCCATACTGATCACGGTATGATGCCTGGCATGGACACAGCGCCCCTGCTGTGAACGTGGCTTGGGCGGCGAAACACCGATCCAGGAGTCTTCACTATGCTTCGTTTGGCCATCGGACTGGCAGTTGCGCTTCTCATCTTTGCGGCCGCCCCCCTGCATGCACAGGATCGCGCCGCCCTCATCAACGAGCAGATGGACAAGCTCGTCGAGCTGGAGATCAACGCCACGCTCCCCGAGGCGATGGAAGTCATCGCCGATACCACCGGCGTGCCCATCAAAGCCGATCCCGCCGTCTGGGATCTGCTTCCCTGG
>CAZSJB010000549.1:0-2018 GCA_964606625.1 uncultured Tepidisphaeraceae bacterium
GCAGCGCCTCAAGCTCGAAGCCCCGGGCGATGTGCTGCACCTCACGGCCACTGACATTGCCCGGCTCGGGCATGTTCAGCAACATCAGGCGGTTGCCGATGCGGCCATAGCGGAACAGCAGATAGGCTGCCATGTCCGGCTCGACAAACCCAGCCATCAACTGGTTGGACAGCAGCACGTTAAAGCGCTGCGGCTCGGCGTTGCGGCGCGCATCCAGCGGGATGATTTCGCCCAGGTCCTGCAGGAAGCGCGGGTCGTACAGCCCCGCCAGCGAGAACTCGGCACAGTTGAACACCAGGCTGCGCCGTGGCGTGAGATTCTGTCGAATGTCAGCATACAGCGTGATGTCCGCCGACTGGCGCCCTAGGTCGCTGACGGCCGTGATCGCGCCGGTGCCCTCCTCCACGCGGTAAACCTGCACTGCCAGGTTCTGCAACGATCCGTGCAGGCGTGGCAGCGCCTCGAACCAGTAGCGCCCTTCGGCATCGCATTGCACAATTTCGTTGCGACGGATGCCCAGGGTGTAGGGCATCTGCTGGAGCGCCGGAATGTTCCGGGTGCCGGCTGCGTAGTAATACGTCACCAGGAAGCCCGGCCGAGGCAGGTCTGGCACCGGCCGGCCGGGCGCGGCACTGACGACCTGCCCCTCAAAGCTGTTGCGCATCCACTTGCCTTCGACCGGCCCCTTAAAGCCGGAATCCTGCCACGCATGACGCATCAGCACCCGCACCGCATGGAGTTGTGGATAAATGGCAGAGACATTGAGGTTTTCCAGCGTATCGGTCGGTGTGTCGCGGCGAAGCCGCAGGTCATCCAACGTCGCCAGGGTGAATCCGGGCGTTGCCCAGGCACGGGACAGTTCCGAGCCGATCGGCATCGAGGCACACAGCCAGCTCCGCGTATCGCGCACGCCGGTCAGCGGATCAAAATCGATCAGCGGTGCAATAGGCTCAAACCATGCAAACGTCGGATCCTGCTGGCGATGACCATTGCGAACGCGGTCGAACCAGTCGCGGTAATTCTGCAGAGAGGTGATGTTGCTAGTGCGGGCGAACATCCCGTACGACAGCGGCCCGATACGCACCCCCTGGTCGGACAGATCCAGCGCCACGATGCATTCGATCAGCCGCCGATCGTTGGAACGCTCATCGGTGCTGGGTTCAATCCCCAGCCGGTCCGCCAGCCACTCGTACAACTCGATCCGCTTCATCAGCGCCGCCCGGCGCCTGAGGTAATCCTCCCGTTGCTCACGCATCCGTTCGAGCGTGCGGCGAATGTACTGGATCGGCAAATCGCCCTTCAGATCCTGCTGTCGCTGCTGGAAGGCATATTTCAGCCGGCTTAGCTCGACCTGGCGCTGCTCCAGGCGCTCGCGCTCCTGGCGCATCTCGTCGGTAAGGCGATCGGCTCGGATCATGCGCAGCCGAAACAGGGTGTCCTGCTCCAGTGCCATGTCGGTTTCGATGAGCTTGATGATGCGATCGATCTCTCCCCGATCCTGCGGATTGATCCTGGTCGGATCCGCCAGGTAGGTCTGAATGCGCTCGGCGTGACGGTCGAGCAACTCAACCTGGGCATCGATGCTTTCCTTGCCGCCGTTGATTTGCCGCTGCCACATCGCGGGCACATCCGACAGGGCCATGAACATCTGCCGCGTGGCCATGAACTGGACACTGTCGGCGCCGCCGAAGAAGACCATCACCGGCCGCTCGGTGCGATTGCTGGCGAAATCACGCAGGAGATTCAGGCCAGCTGCCGCCTGCACCGCCTGTGAGGCGCCTTTGGCCAAATCGGGCACCAAGCCGCTGGAATCGTACGGCACGCTGAACATCAGCACCCCGGGGTTGGCTCCGCGCCAGCCCTCGGGCGCCGTAACAGTCCCGGGGATCAAGGCATAGAAGTTGCGTGCGGTGCGCGGTTCCCAGGCGAGATCAGCATGAAGGGTGGCGACAGAGTCAATCTCGCCGGTGCGCAACCGGTCGGCGAGCGGCCCCGGAGGCAGGTAAAAACGCGGGAAA
>CAZSJB010000550.1:0-2007 GCA_964606625.1 uncultured Tepidisphaeraceae bacterium
ACAACTCGCCCAGCTTGGATGGCAGAGCGTTGCGTTTATTGCCGCGCTGGTGCTGGTGGTGCGTCCGGTGTCGGTGTTGGTGTCGACGATCGGATCACCATTGGACTGGCGCGAGCGAGTGTTTCTGTGCTGGATGGCACCGCGGGGGATTGTGGCGGCTGCCGTGGCGTCGCTGTTTGCGCTGCGGCTGAATCGGGCAGGGGTCGAGGGGGCGCAGATGCTTCTGCCGCTGACGATCGCGGTGATCATCGGGACAGTGACAATCTACGGATTGACGGCACGGCACGTGGCGCGCTGGCTGGGCCTGGCCAAACCCGGTGCCCATGGGTTCCTGGTCGCCGGCGCCAACCGGCTGGCGCGCGAGCTGGCCACCGCACTGAAGCAGGAGGGGTTTGATGTGCTGCTGGTTGACATGAACTATTCCAATATCCAGGCGGCACGGCTGGCGGGATTGCCGGCGATGTATGCGAGCATTCTGTCGCAGCAGGTGCGCGACCGCATTGAGGTATCGTCCATCGGGCGCCTGTTGGCGCTGACGCCCAACGATGATGTCAACACGCTGGCAGCCGTACGATATGCGCGCTGGTTTGGGCGGAGCAACGTCTATCAACTTGCGTCCAGCCGCCGCGATGAGAACGGTCAGAAGGCGACTGAAGAGATTCGCGGTCGCGTGCTGTTTGGCGATGAGTTCACCTATTCTCGCCTGGCGGACCGGCTGGAGCAGGGAGCTGAGGTGCGCCGAACGCCGCTGACGCGCGAGTTCAAATATGAGACGTTCAAAAAGCGTTTTGGTCCGGATGCAATTCCTCTGTTCCTGCTCTCAGAAGGTGGCGAGCTGACCGTATTCTCGCACAACAACCGTCCGACGCCACGATCGGGACAGGTGCTGATTCATCTGTCGGCGCCCACTCCTGAGGAGCGCGCCGCCCAGAGAACCCAGGAGACGAACATCCAAAGTCAACCATAATGTCAATCCGGCTGCGAGCATGACGCCCAGCCCATGGAGGAAAGTATAATGACGCAAGACTCAGGCAGCACCAGCGGCTGGCGCGATCTGTTTGACGGCAAGACGCTCAACGGCTGGCGATGCTACCGCGGTGGCGAGATCCGCCAGGGCTGGGAAGTGATTGATGGCGTGCTCACGCGCACCAGCGCGGGGGGAGACATCATTACGATCGATCAGTTTGATGATTTTGAACTGGAGATTGACTGGAACATTTCACCCGGCGGCAACAGCGGGATTTTCTATCGTGCCGGAGAAGCAACGGAGCTGATCTGGCAGAACGCCCTGGAAGTGCAGGTGCTGGATGATGAAGCCCACGGTTTTTCAGCCGACCACGTTCAATCCGCGGGCGGACTGTATGCCCTGTATCCGCCGGTCAACAAGCCGATCAATCCACCGGGGCAGTGGAACCAGACGCGAGTGGTTGCCCGGGGCAACCATGTGGAGCATTGGCTGAACGGCGCCAAGATCGTTGAGTTTGAGATCGGCAGCGACGACTGGAACCAGCGCGTGGCAGCCAGCAAGTTTGCAGAATGTCCCGGCTTTGGGCAGCTTGCGCGCGGCCATATCGGTTTGCAGGATCACGGCGACTTTGTGCAGTACCGCAACATTCGAATTCGGCCGCTGAAATAGGAGCTTCCGCCCAGGAAGCGGGCGGTTGGCTTGCCCACTTGGCCGATGCGATTTACCCGGTCCGTTCGCGTTCGGCGATTGGAGACACAACAACATGAGCATTCTGGTCAACAGCAACACGAAAGTCATCTGTCAGGGGATTACCGGTTCTGCCGGGGCGTTCCACACCAAGGGCTGCCTGGAATATGGCACAAAAATGGTTGGTGGCGTGACCCCGGGCAAAGGGGGGCAGAAAGATGACAACGGGTTGCCCATCTTCAATACCGTTCGCCAGGCCGTCGAAGCCACCGGCGCCGATGCCACCATGATCTTCGTGCCGCCGCCGTTCGCAGCCGACGCGATCATGGAAGCCGCCGACGCCGGGATCCGCG
>CAZSJB010000551.1:0-1999 GCA_964606625.1 uncultured Tepidisphaeraceae bacterium
AGTCGGCATCTTGCTGACCTTCTCAACGCCCTCTTCGCCGGGGAAGACATCGCCATCGAAGAAGACGCCGCGCAGTTCGAGCGCCTCGTTTTCCTTCTTCTGCTCCAGGAGGATCCGGGCGATTTGCGAGATGCTCGCTTCCCCGTAGACCATGGCGGTCGGGCCGTCGAGCAGCGCTTCGACCCCTTTGAGGGGTGAATCGGTCTGGTTGATCACCCGCCGGACCAGGTTGTTGCGCACAACCGTCATCCGCAAGTTGTTTTCATGCAGCTTGCGACGCAGGTTGTTGGTCTGCGTGGCAGTGATCCCCCGCGGATTCAGCACAGCCACCGAGTCCACGCCCTCGAGGCGATTCTGGAGATCGCGGCTGAGAAGTTCTTTAACTTGCTTGCTCATAATTCACCTTTGTCAGCAGGCAGTTCCGCACAGCGGGCAGCTCTGGACGGGCTGCCTGCGGCCCGTCGCCTGCTGCCTGCTTGTCTTACGAAACGGCGAGATAGACCGGCGGCGTCATCGAACCCTTGAGAACAACCTTGCGGATGTAGGTTCCCTTGGCAGCCTGGGGCCGGACGCGACGGATCTGGTCGATCATCGCGTTGATGTTGTCCACCAGCTTGTCCTTGTCGAAGCTGACCTTGCCGACCACGCAGTGGATATTGCCGCCGGCGTCGTTGCGGTATTCGATCTTGCCGGCTGCGTACTCGCGGATGGCGTTGGCGACATCGGTCGTGACGGTGCCGGCCTTGGGCGAGGGCATCAGCCCCTTGGGACCCAGCACCTTACCGAGGCGGCCGACGAACCGCATCATGTCCGGCGTGGCGATGGCGACGTCGAAATCGGTGAAGTTGGTCTGCTCGACCTCCTGCACCAGCTCCTGGCCACCGGCCTTGATGGCGCCGGCATTGAGGGCTTCAATCTTCTGGTGCTCGGGGACAAAGGCGATCACCCGATTGGTCTTGCCGATGCCATGTGGCAGCGACAGCGATCCGCGGATCATCTGGTCGGCCTGCTTGGGATCGATCCCGAGGCTGAAGATCAGTTCAACCGACTGATCAAACTTGGGGGCATCGAAGCTCTTGAGCTTGTCGATGGCATCTCCGATGCTCATCGGCTGCTCGGTGGCTTTCTCAGCCGCTCGCTTGTAGCGCTTGGAACGATTTTTCCGAACTGCAATCGCCATGTGGCGTTCGCTCCTTTCAATGCGGGAGAAGTTGGTGAGCTTCCCGCAGAAGCTTCCACTGTCACGGGCCGTGGTCCGCCCTTTTTCTTGTGGGAAATCCGGAATGAGAAATGCGGAATTCATTTAATTCCGCATTCGGTATTCTGCTTAGCCTTCCACCGCGATGCCCATCGACCGGGCGGTGCCGGCGATGATGCGGGCTGCATGGTCCAGATCGAAGGCGTTCAGATCCTTGAACTTCTCCTGGGCGATGGCTTTGCACTGCTCCATCGTCACAGTACCGATCTTCTGCTTGTTGGGAGTGCCGCTGCCCTTCTCGGCTTTGACGGCTTCTTTCAGCAGGACCGATGCCGGGGGCGATTTCAGCTCGAAGCTGAAGCTGCGATCCTTGTAGACGGTCACCAGCACGCCAACGATCTTGCCCTTGAGGTGGGCGCTGGCGGCGTTGAACTGCTGGATGAACTGTCCCGGGTTCACGCCGTGCTGGCCGAGTGCCGGACCGATCGGGGGCGCGGGGGTCGCGCTGCCGCCGGGAGCCTGGAGCTTGAACTGAACCGCGATCTCTTTCTTCGCCATGACGGTGCTCTATTCAAAAAAACAACCCAACCAGCGTGAAACCTGCCGGCTATTCCACGATCCGCACATCAATTTGACGCCGGGGGGCATCGGTCACCACGACCTCGGAGATGTCGAACTGCATCTCCTCGTCGGCGCGCCGGCGGCCGAGGCGGGTCAACCCCTGCATCAGCCGGTAAACCGGCACGGTGAGCAGGAAAAGGACGGCAAGGCTACCAACAAATGCCAGGATTGACAAGAGCA
>CAZSJB010000552.1:0-1984 GCA_964606625.1 uncultured Tepidisphaeraceae bacterium
CAACCCGTTGGCCATGCCCACCAGCAGCAGGGCGACTGCCGTCACCACCGCCCCACTTAATGCCAGCAGTCCGATCAGACCCACAGCCGCCAGCATGCCCAGCCGCGTCAGTGACCACTTGATCCCGTCGGTCTTTGCCGAGATGTAGTAGCCCACGTAATCGACCAGCTCGCCAGCCAACACCTTCAGATTCTGGATGAGCTGCTGGGTGCTCATCTCCGCGGCGTCGCCGTTGGCGTCGGAAGAATCGGGAGCCGTGTTGAAGCGGTCTTGGCTGTTCATGATTCACCCGTATGGGGCCTCGAAGCATTTCCACCACAGCCCAGGCCCCGAAGGCCGAAGGCGGTTGATCCCCATAAGGGTCGTTTGCCGCACACTCGCTGGCTGCGGAGGCGAGGCGGCTGTGACGAGAAATGTCAGCTGCGTTTCCAGAGCGCGCCCAGAATCACGCCGATGCCGGCTGCGATCAGCAGGGATTTGACCGGTTGCTGGCGGACATAGTCTTCAAGGGACTGTTCCCATTCCATCGCATGCTGGCGGCCGGTTTCGTAATACTCGCTGGCCTGCTGACGCAGGTTTTCATACTGTTCCTGCGCGGCAGTGCGAGCCTGCTGGCCGATTTCGCGCAGCCCCTGGCCAAGTTCCTGGGCCTTTTCCCGGATGCCCCCGCCACTTTCTTCACCTTGCTGCTGGGTGGGCTGCTCGCCGCTATTTTCCATGCGTGACATGCGTGTGCTCCTTTCGCAAATTCCAACTTCTATAACGTTTAACAGCTCTGTTAGCCGACTATAGACACGGTGGCTGCACTAACGCAGCGCCCGTTTTTTCATAATACGGTGAACGGTTTGATCCATTTGAGTGATTTGATGCATCTGGGATGTGCCGTATTGCGCAATATTCAAACGCTTGTCAGGCAAAACCGTTATGATTAATCTGCAGGCGAGTTGCCAACGCACGTCAGGCAACCGCTGATTCCCACCGCCCACCGGGGCGGCCTGTTGAAGAACAAGTCAGATTTTTGCAAGGAGTAACCCGTGGGCATTCGCGAAACGCTCAACCAGAACCCGGGCATTACGACGGGTGTGACCGCTGCCATTATCGTCATTGCGCTGATCATCATCGGCGTGCAGTTGTTTGGAGGTGGCGGACGGAGGATCCAGACCAGGGGATATTTCACCGTCGATGACGGGCAGACCTGGTTCGTTGACGACATCCAGAAAATTCCGCCGTTCGAGCATAACGGTCAGGAAGCAGTGCGGGCGGTCATGTTTACCTGCGACGGCGGCAAAACCATCTTTCCCGCTTATCTCGAGCGTTACAACGCCAAGGGCAAGGCGGCGGCTGAGCGTGTGCGGGCCTCCGAGAGTAGCAACGAGCCCGATTACACGGCTTATGATGAGATGGAGCGCGGGCTGGAAGTGAAGCGTCCGCGTGATCCGTCGGCTCCGTGGGTTCCGATGATGGATTATGAACGCTCCAACTCGATCATGACTCCCGTCTGCCCCGACGGCACCCAGAACAACCTCGAGCCGGCTTATCCATAATCTGCTAAGACGACATTCACCAGACAACCCGCAGCGCCCAAGCCTGATGGCTTGGGCGCTGTTGTTTATTTCTCCAGGTAGTGCAACTCCCCAAAGACGCTGGAGTCAGCCCCACCCGCGCGCTGATGTATCAGTGGCATGGGCGTCCCGTACATGCTTCGGATTCAGCGTCACGGAATGCTCACACGCTCAAAATGCAGCGAAGAATCTCAACCGTTCGAATGCCGAGATCCTTCGCTGCAATCAGGATAATCCTTGAGGAGCGGCTTGCGCGGATCGTGCATAAAGGCGGTTGTGCCGCCGTCTTGCTGATCACAAAACGCGGGCGAGACCAACATGATGCATGATTGACGTAAGCGCTGTAGGGCAGCGCTATTTGCCTGCCGTGGACGGCCCTATGGCACTCGCGGCAGGCAATAGCCTGCCCTACGAGGCGCAAA
>CAZSJB010000553.1:0-1973 GCA_964606625.1 uncultured Tepidisphaeraceae bacterium
GCTGCGGCATATCGAACCCTTGAACCTCGTCACCGGGCGGGACTTCCATCGGGTGGATACCGTGCGCCTGCGCAGCTATCGCGCGGCGGGGGTCGAGAGCGATCTGCTCAACCGTCTGCATGCCGAAGCCGGCGAACGGCTGGCCAACGCAGCGCGCATCTATCCGGTCGGCCGGGGGATGACGCTGGCTACGCGCTTGACGCTGCCCAATTACCTGGGGATGTGGCAGCCGTTTTACGCCGATTATCTCATCCGTGAATCCAACAGCGCCTGGGCCACCGAAGCCCGCGTGTATGACGCCGCTCAGAGCATGGCCAATGATGTGGTGCGGGCGGCGATCTTCCTGCTGCTGCTGGCGGTGCCGTTCTCATTCTGCATGGAGCGCCTGCTAGTCGGTTCGCCCAACATCTACCGGCAGATCATCGGCGGAGCCGTCATCTTCGCCATCATGACCGCTGTTCTCTGGGCGTTCCACCCGGCATTCAAGCTCTCGACCAGCCCGCTGATCATCATCCTGGCGTTTGCCATCATCTTCATGTCGGTGGTCGTGATCGGCGTGATCTATTCACGCTTCGACACGGAGCTGAAGAAGATCCGCTCGGGGCGTGGCTCGGCGCAGACTACCAGCTTCGCCCGTGCCAGCGTGCTGATGAGCGCCGTGACGATGGGCATCGCCAACATGCGCCGCCGCAAGTTCCGCACGGCGCTGACGAGCATCACCATCGTGCTGATTACCTTCGCGGTGCTGTGTTTCACGTCGGCCAGCCGATACCTGGACACCACAACCCTGCCCACCGGCGAAGCCGCGTCACATCCGGGCATCATGCTCCGCCAGCGCGGATTCCGTCCCATGCCCGAGATCGCGGTCGACAACCTCAAGGCCGTCCTTGGTGACCGGCAGATCGTCGAGCGCTGGTGGAACGTCAATGCCGTTGAGCCCAAGGATCAGATCCACATCGTACACATGCCTGCTCCGCAGGATTCCGCCGTGGCGTCCGCGGACACCACCACGCTGCCCATCGGACAGGTGTCGCCGAGGATTTTTGCCGCCCAGGCGGTGCTGGGGCTGTCGCCGGGTGAGTCGAACCTGTCGCCTGAGATCGCGCGCATCATCGGCCCGGAAGCGTTTGCGCGCCTGGAAAACGGCGAGCGCGACATCATCTACATCAGTGATGTGATCGCGGAGCAGTTGGGCATTCGCCAGCCCGGCCAGAAGGTGCTGGTGGGGGGGATGCCGCTCGAAGTGGCAGCCATCTTCAACGCCGCCGCGTTCGATCAGCGCGTGCTCACGCTCAGCGGCGAGCCGCTGGCGCCCCTGAAGTATTCCAGCGGCGCGCTCGATGCCGGAGGCCGCCGCCTGTCGGATACCAATTCCGATGCCCTCGATCTCGATGCCGAATCGACCATGTCGGAGCTGGCGGGCGCGTATGATCACCTTTCGGCGTCGCAGTTCGTGATTGTGCCGGCGGAAGTGTCCAAGCGCCTGCCCAACGCGACGCTGCGCAGCGTCGCGATGCGCTTTGCCAACCAGGAGGAAGTGCGTCGCTGGGCGGATGTGCTCAGCAAGCAGTTTGCCGTGGCGCTGTTCGCGGGCTTCGATGACGGCGTAAAGATGGTGGCTGCGTCGAACCTGGCCAGCGTCAGCGGGGCGGGGCAGGTGGCGATTCCGCTGGCCATCGCCGGATTGATCATCTTCAACACGATGATGGGGTCGATCGCCGAGCGGCGCCGTGAGATTCACGTCTACACCAGTCTTGGACTGGCACCGGTGCACGTGGGGGCGCTGTTCGTGGCCGAGGCGATGACGTATGGCCTGATCGGGTCGGTTTTCGGATACATCGTCGGACAGGGCGTGGGGTATATCCTGTCGCACCTGGACTGGCTGGGCGGTGTGACGCTGAACTACAGCGGCACCAGCGCCATGATGACGATGGGGTTGATCCTGGTGATCGTGCTGCTGAGCGCCCTGGTTC
>CAZSJB010000554.1:0-1966 GCA_964606625.1 uncultured Tepidisphaeraceae bacterium
ACAAGTGTTTTGAAGTGCATTGCACCGCCCACAGCCAGGGCATCTTCACAAATGACACGATGCTCTACGGCCATGTCTAGACCATCGAGGAACGCATCGGCCACCTGGTCAAGCTGCGGGAGCTACAGGCTGAATCCCTCGCCGCCGCCACAACGGAGGACGGACAACGGATCCCGGACAAAGCCTACTTCAACTGCATGATCCCGCTGAGCTTCATCCCCGATCGCAGCGAGTTGGGTTACCTGCCCGGGCCGACGGGATTGTCGGACCTGCGGACGCTGGCGATTGCGCGGCTGATGCTTAACAACATCGCGCATATCAAGGCATTCTGGATCATGCAGGGCATTCACCTGGCGCACCTGGCGCTGGACTGGGGCTGCGACGACCTGGACGGCACGGTGGTGTGGTATGACATCACCAAGGCCCAGGGCGACGGCACGCACCAGGAGCTGCATGTCAAGGACATCCACCGCTTGGCCAGAGAAGCCGGCAAAACCCCCGTCGAACGCGACACGCTCTATCGCCCCATCAGACGCGAACCGGCTGAGGCCATCGCGTAATTGGGATTCCTAATTGGTGGTTAGAACTTCGTTGCTGCTGCCGCTGCGAAAGCCTTGCAGATCGACCGTGACATAAGTGTAGCCGATGTTCTTGAAGTAGCGGATCAGTTCCGAGCGCAGCGGTTCTTCGATCAGCCGCGGCAGATCGGAAGGTTGAACCTCAATTCTTGCCAGCTTGGTGTGATGTCGCACCCGGAAATCACTGAACCCCCGATCCCACAGGAATGCTTCGGCTTTCTCCACCATCGACAGGGACTGGATCGTCACCGGGGTTCCATAAGGGATGCGAGAGGAGAGACAGGCCAGCGCGGGCTTGCGCCAATTGGGCAGTTTCAGTTCACGAGCCAGGGCGCGCACATCGTCCTTGGTCATGCCGCAATCCAGGAGGGGACAGATCACCCCATGTTCCCGCGCCGCCCGCAGGCCGTTGACATGATCGGCTGGGTCATCGGCATTGACGCCGTTCAGCACCGCCGCATAGCCGCGTGTGCGAGCCAGATCCGCCAGTTTGGCGTACAGCTCGGTCTTGCAGTGATAGCAGCGGGTGGTGGGATTGGCGGTGTACTGCGGGCTGTCCATTTCGGAAGTGTTGACCAGTTCCAGGTTGGCACCCAGCAGCCCCGCAAGCTCTTTGACACTCTGAAGCTCCCGGCTAGCCAGCGAAGGGCTGACCCCGGTCGCCGCCAGGACGTTGTCGGGCCCCAGAGCATCCATCGCCACCCGCAGCACCAGCGTCGAATCCACACCGGCTGAGAACGCCACCACCACCCGCTTCATCGGCTGGATGCGCTCAATCAATGCCGCGTGCATGGCCCGCAAATTTGTTACAACCGGAACTGTCATACCCCTATCCTACTGGTATCGCCCTTGCAGCAGAAGTTTCTCAGCCTGTGGACTGAACGCACCGCGGCTTGAAGTCGATGGAGAAGACTATGACCAGTGCCTATCTCTACACCTCAACCTCGAAAACCGGTACCAAGGAACCGGGCGAGGAGCGGCGCCGCAGCGTCCGGTATCCGCGGGTGGCGGACGCCTGGATCTGGTCGCCCACCGCCACGGACGAAGAAGAACGTCTGGAAGTAACCGCCGTCAACCTGTCACGGCACGGTGTGGCGTTCGACTTGGACACCCCCGTCGCTACGGGCAGTTTCCAGATGATCGAGATTGCCCTCGGCGAGCA
Source organism: uncultured Tepidisphaeraceae bacterium (assembly GCA_964606625.1). GTDB lineage: Bacteria > Planctomycetota > Phycisphaerae > Tepidisphaerales > Tepidisphaeraceae > CALEKX01. The sequence continues at coordinate 1,741 of CAZSJB010000554.1, forward strand.
ACGCCTCGTCAGCGAAATCCGCATCGTCTCCTGCCGGAAACTTGAAAACGGCCAGTACGAAGTGGGTGCGGCATTTTGTTAGCGGGTAGTTGTTGGCTGCCGGTTATGAGGGGTAAGCCGCTGCTCATGCATCCATAAGCAATCGCCGGATTCACATCAGCAACACCAGCGCCTGGGCGCATAGGACGCGCAGGAGCATGGTCAGGGGATAGACGGTCGCATACGA
>CAZSJB010000555.1:0-1958 GCA_964606625.1 uncultured Tepidisphaeraceae bacterium
CTCCTCTTTCAGTTCACGCAGCAGATGCAGGATGCGGGCACGCACGCAGACATCCAGGGCGGAGACGGCTTCGTCGGCGATGACGAACGCCGGGCGCAGGATCAGCGCGCGGGCGATGCCGATCCGCTGGCGCTGGCCACCGCTGAAGGCATGGGGGTAGCGGCTCATGTGTTCAGGCAGTAGACCGCAGCGCTTGAGCATCTCGGCAACCATTTCGCGGCGTTGCGCTCGCGTGCCGATCCTGTGAATCACCAGCGGCTCGGCGACGATGTCCCCGACTGTCATCCGCGGGTTCAGTGAACTGAACGGATCCTGAAAGATCATCTGCATCTCTTTGCGCAGCGGTTTCAGTTCCCGCGGCGACAGCGTCGCCAGCTCAACCGTTCGCCCCAGGTTGTTGAACAGCACGCTTCCGGCTGTGGGATCCACCACGCGCAAAATGCAGCGGGCAGCCGTGGTCTTACCCGATCCTGATTCGCCCACCACGCCCAGTGTCTCGCCACGCCGCACATCAAAGCTGACATTATCCAGCGCTTTCAGCACCTGGGCGGATTTTCCGCCTAGCCGCGACCCGCCTAGCGGGTAATGCTTACTGAGATTGCGGACCTTCAGAAGAATATCGTCACTCATACCGATTGTTTCTGTGTCATCTGGGTCGGCCAAAGCAGCAGGTGGCGGTTGCCATTGATGGTGTGGTGCTCGGGATGCACCCGTTCATCGGCATCAACCGGCTCGTCAAACTGCCAGCCGGGCGGCAGGATCTGCTCGTTGTCACATGCGTCGCTGGAGGGGGTGTCGAACGATACCGCTGCCAGCAGCTCGCGCGTGTAGGGGTGCAGCGGCTGGGCGAATAGGTCCTGCACATTGCTGCGTTCCACGATGCGGCCATGCTTCATGACCGCCACTTCATCCGCCACCTGTGCCACCACGCCCAGGTCATGGGTGATGAACAGCACGCTCGTACCCATCTGCTCGCGCAACTCGTTGATCAGCTCCAGAATCTGGGCCTGCACGGTGACATCCAGCGCGGTGGTGGGCTCGTCGGCGATGAGGATGTCCGGCTGGCAGACCAGCGCCATGGCGATGACTACGCGTTGTCGCATGCCGCCAGAAAACTCGAACGGGTACTGCCGCAGGCGGCGGCGCACATCGGTGATGCCGACACGGTCAAGCATGTCAGCCGCGATTTCGGTCGCTTCGTGCCGGCTGATCGAGCGATGCAGCAGGATCGCCTCGGTGATCTGATCGCCAATGGTGTGGACCGGTGAGAGGGCGGTCATCGGTTCCTGGAAGATCATGCTGATCTTGCCGCCGCGAATGCGATACAGCTCGTCACTTTTCTCGTGGAGCTGGACGATGTCAGTGGTAGTGCCGTCCTGGGAATGGATTCACCCACCAGCGCCAGCGTCTTGCCGCGTGGCAGTTCGAAGCTGACGCCGCGCACCGCGTGCGTGGTGCCGTGCACCGTGTCAAAGTCAACGCGGAGGTTGCGGACAGACAGGACGTTGTCGGTGGCGTGATCGTTCATCGTGATGAATAGGGATCAGCTGCGTCCCGCAGGCCGTCCCCGGTGAAATTGAAACGAAGCACCGTCAGGACAATCATCAGTACGGGCATCATCAGCCACGGATAATAGCGCACCGCCTGCACGTCCATGCAGTCCTGGAGCATGACACCCCAGCTCACGATGGGGGGGCGCAGGCCCAATCCCAGGAAGCTGAGGCTGGTTTCACCCAGGATCATGCCCGGGACACTGAGGCTGAGCGCCACGATGATGTGGCTGGTGAATCCGGGCAGGAGATGCCGAAAGAGAATGCGGCTGTGGCTGGCGCCAAGCAGCCGCGCCGCCATGGCGTAATCCTCTTCGCGCAGCGAGAGGATTTTTCCGCGCACCACGCGGGCCAGTCCAGTCCAGCCCAACAGGCTGAGCAGGATCGTGATGGCGAAGTAAACGCTCA
>CAZSJB010000556.1:0-1942 GCA_964606625.1 uncultured Tepidisphaeraceae bacterium
TTTGTGGGCAGTTGGCGGAAGCTGGCCAGGTGCTATCCCTGGAAACCGGCCAGGAGCCAGCCGAGCAAATGGCGCACTTTATTCGCGCCATTGAAGCCCCCAATCTGAAGGTCAACTTCGACCCCGCCAATTTCATCCTGTACGGCAACGGCACACCAACTGATGCCTGGGAAATTCTACAGCCGTGGGTTGATGCCATTCACTGTAAGGATGCAACGAGCGGGAAGGATCGCTGCTATGTAGGCAGCGAAGCGCGGCTGGATGAGGGAGAGGTGGGATTCTCAGCATGGCTGAGACGCGTGCTGAATGTCGGGTTTGACGGACCGCTGATCATCGAGACGGGTGTCAAAGGCGAGCGGCTCGCGTCTGACCTGCTGCGGGCCAGGCGGCTGGTGCAGTCCATCGCGATGGCCCGTCCTTCAATCAAAACGGGCACTGTCAGTTTGTAAGACGCGTTGGCGCGTATTTCGGTAATGGAGGTGGACATGATTCGGGTTGCACTGATCGGGGCTGGAGGGATGGGTCGCGTTCACCTCAAGTGCTACCGCAACAACCCGCAGGCTCGAATTGTTGCGATCTGCGACCTGGCAGCGCCGCGGATGCGGGATGACGGCTTCATCGCGCTCAGTAAGAAAAAGGACAATCCCGACCCGCTGAATCTGACGGGCATCCATCTCTATGAATATCATGAAGACCTGCTGGCCCGCGAAGAGGTCGATCTGGTCGACATCTGCCTGCCCAGCCGGCTTCACGCACCGGTTTCCATTGCTGCTCTGCAACGGGGACGGCATGTTTTCTGTGAGAAACCGATGGCGATGACGGTCCCTGACTGTCAGGCCATGCAGCAAGCTGCCCTCGAGGCGGATCGGCAGCTTGTCATCGGGCATAGCCTGCGCTATATGCCCTCTTACACCGCTGCTCATGACCTGCTCACGTCCGGGCGGCTGGGTCGTGTCGAATACGCCCGGTTTCATCGTTCCGGGGGAATTCCTGTCGGCAGCCACAACAACTGGCTGACCAACGGTGCCGAAAGCGGCGGCGTGGCACTCGATCTGCATGTACATGACATCGATACCGCCCATTGGTGGTTCGGCACCGAAAAGCTCGCGCATGCCTTTGTGTGTCGGCGCAACGGCTTGCCGACGCAGATCGACAGTCATTGGCAATATCCATCGGGTTTGCAAGTTCACCTGCACGCCGGATGGTCGACCAGCCCGTCGGCGCCATTCCGCATGGCGTACACTCTCCACGGCTCGCAGGGCACCCTGATGTATGATTCAGCCGTCGACCCCGCCAATCTGCACTTCTACTCGGCTAGGGGTGGCTGTGAAGTCATCTCCTTTTCTCCAGCCAGCGGCAATCAACTGCAAGTGGATGACATTATCGATGCTCTGCAATCCAACCGCCCCATTACCCGGATCACCCCTGATGCCGGCACGGCTGCGGTAGCGGTCGCCCTCCATGCCCTGGAACAGGGCCATCCGGACGCATAAGGACTCAGGATTGGCAGCGTCTGCCCTTGTATCGAAGCATTGTCATTTGCCCCGGCTTTCGCACAATAAGTCCTTCAGGCGTGGTATGATGGAATGCCGCCTTCGCCGCGGCTGGACTATGCCCCCCGCCCGCATACCGATCAGCAAATGAGGTAGGATATGCGACAGGCATTTTCGGTGCTTGACCAGTCGCGTTCCGTTCCATAGCGTTAAACGAGCGGTCTCTACGCCAAAGGAGCAATTGCCTATGTCGATCCAGATGGAGTTACAACGCATCATCATCAGCGAGATGCAGGATCGGCAGATCATTGTCCTCAGAGAAGTAGACGGCGAGCGGACCTTTCCGATCGTCATTGGATCGGCTGAGGCCTATGCCATCGACCGCCGGTTGAAAGGCCTGGGGGGGGGGGGGGGGGGGGGGGGGGGGGGGGGGGGGGGGGGGGGGGGGG
>CAZSJB010000557.1:0-1932 GCA_964606625.1 uncultured Tepidisphaeraceae bacterium
GAAGCGCTCGGGATCGATCGTGGCGGAGGTGATGATGACCTTCAGGTCCGGGCGGCGCGGCAGCAATTGCTTGAGATAGCCTAGCAGGAAATCGATGTTGAGGCTGCGCTCGTGGGCTTCGTCGATGATGATGGTGTCGTAGGCTTCGAGGAAACGGTCGCCCTGCGTCTCAGCCAGGAGGATGCCGTCGGTCATCAGCTTGATGTAGGTGTTGTCGCTGAGCTTGTCGCTGAAGCGGACCTTGTAGCCGACGGCCTGGCCGAGGGGGGTCTGCAGCTCCTCGGCGATGCGGGCGGCGACGGTGCGCGCGGCGATGCGCCGCGGCTGGGTGTGGCCGATCATGCCGGCTACGCCCCTGCCGAGTTCCAGGCAGATCTTGGGCAATTGCGTTGTCTTGCCCGAGCCGGTTTCGCCGCACAGGACGATGACCTGGTGCTCGCGGATGGCGGCTGCGATCTCGTCGCGCTTCTGGACGACCGGCAGATCCGGCGGATACGTCACCCGCGGCACGGCTGCCGCCCGTCGCTCGCGGCAAGCGGCAGAAGCCTCGATCCGCTCAGCCAGTCGTTCCAGCCGCACATCACCCACGCCCTTGATCGCGCGCAGGCGCCGCCGCAGGGCATGCCGGTCCCGCAGCATCGTCCCCTCCACGCGCGCCTGCAAATCATTCAAGTCCAACGACACCATCTCAGAGGTGATGGTATGACGGATCAGACCGTAGATAAACCCGTTGGAAACGGCTGGGCGTGAAAAGGCGTGGGCAGGTAAAGTCGCAGCAGATCAGCTATCCTCAGGCGTGCCGAACAACAGTTCGATAAACGGCCGATCCTCTGGGCGGAAAAACACAAACGCATGATCGCCCTCTTTCAAAACCGTCTCGCCGCGCGCGGGGATGATATGGCCATTGCGCACGATCAGCACCACCGACGCCCCTCGCGGAAAATCCATTTCCGCCAGCTTGGCGCCGGTCACCGCCAGGGACGGATCGAGATAAAACGAGACCAGTTCGCCCTGTAGCGGCGTGATCGAGTTGATCTCCAACACCGCGTCAGGGATGGGTTTTTCCGGAATGGTCAGGTTCAGCCAGCGCGTAACAGGCCGGATGGTCGATCCGGGAATGATCGTCGAGACCACGACGATGAAGAAGACATAATTGAATACATCCAGCGCCCCTTCCACCCCCGCCAGCACGGGGAACGTGCCCAGGATGATCGGCACCGCACCCCGCAGTCCGATCCAGGCGATGTAGTGCTTCTCCTTGGCAGGCATCTTGAACGGGATGAGGCACAACCAGACGGCAATCGGCCGCGCCACGAACGCCAGCAGCAGGGAAACCCCCAGCCCCGACCAGAAAATCGGCAGCAATTGTGACGGGACCACCAACAGCCCCATCATAAGGAACATGGAGATCTGGCTTAGCCAGCCCAAGGCGTCATGCACGCGGGTAATGCTGGCTTTGTAAGGCAAGGGGCCGTTCCCCAGCACTACACCGGCTGCGTACACTGCCAGAAACCCGCTTCCCTGAATCATCGTGGCCACGCCAAAGGATAACAGCACAGCCGCCACGCTGAGGCAGGGATAAAACCCGGTCGTGCTGACGCGCACCCGGAGCATCAGCTTGCGGAACAGGAGTCCACAGACGATCCCCACCGCCCCGCCGACGATCAGCTGTACCGGCACCATGATCGCCAGCCCCCAGAAGTTCATGGATTCGGAGGTCAGTGCCTCGATCAGCCCGGTGGTGAGGATCAGGGCCATCGGGTCGTTGGCGCACGATTCGACCTCGAGCATCCGCGCCAGGCGCGGGCGCAGGTTCAGCCGGCCGCCGCGCAGCACGGCGAAGACCGCGGCTGCGTCGGTTGAACTGACCACCGCCCCCACCAGCAGCGCCACCTGCCAGGGCAATCCCAGCAGCAATCCGATCCCTGCCAG
>CAZSJB010000558.1:0-1931 GCA_964606625.1 uncultured Tepidisphaeraceae bacterium
TGCGGACATGGCCTTACATCCCTTCGTCGACAGCGTTCCACCGCGCCACGACATGATTGCCGAACGCAGCGATCAGGCTGATAGCGACCACGACGATCAGGCCCAGAATCAGGACGTATTCCATCACTTCGCCGCCCTGCTCATCCCGTGCCAGTTGCTTGAGTACTCGTTTGATCATGATTGTTTCCAGACAGAAGAGGTGCTAAATCAGCAGCCGCGACGCGACGTCCTGCGCCTCGGACAGACCGTGCCCGAGGGCAGCCTCCGCGCCGCGGCCGCTGCCGATAACCGGGATTACATCCCTGCGTCCAGGGCCTCCCAGCGAGCAAGCACCTTGCCACCGACCGCACCGATCACGGTAATGGCAGCAACTACGATCAGACCGGCGATCAGAGCGTATTCCAGCACCTCACCACCACGCTCGTCCTTGCCGAGCTTCACCAACAGATTCTTCATCGCCTTCATGATCCATCTCCTAAAAGGCGTAACGAAGACCCCTCGTGTCGGTAACTCACCGAATCCCCGTGCATCGCTTGCGACGCTCCCATTGGGACGATGGCGGCGCACACTTTCCGGGGAGGCGCACGAGACAAACGCACTGTGCGTCATGCGATCAGGGCACACGCCCCTCGCACGTCGAATCGGCACGCAACGGCACGATCCGATTGCAGGAATTACATCGGGACGTTGTGTGAGCTGCTTAACTGGATTTGGCGTGAAAATCGGAGCAGCAATTATAGGACGGAGCCGAGCGGAAATTCAGAGAACAAAGCAGCAAAAACAGGCATCGAAGGCATGAAATTGTCGGCTGATTGCTGTTTGCCGGGTCCGGAATCTTACTGCGCTTTCACTTCGAGCGCTTTTCGAACTTCAGAGAGAAGCTGTGCAACCTTGAAGGGTTTGAAGAGCACCGCCTGAAGACCTTCCTGACTGGCACGGACAATGGAGTGATTGGGGTCATACCCGAATCCGGTCATGAGGATCACGGGCAGGGTTTCGCTTTGGCGACGGGCCACGGAGAAGATGTCGTAGCCAGTCTTATCGGGCATCTTGATGTCGCTGATGACCAGATCGAAGCTGCGCTCCTCGAGGAAAGCAATGGCTTCAGTGCCGTTGGTCGCCAGCGTCACGTTCGCACCGCACTTGCGAAGAATGTCACGGATGGTGGTGCGGATATTGGGTTCATCGTCAGCTACGAGGATCTCGGTCCCGCCGATAACAGGATCGCGCTCATCCTTCACCTCCGAGGCACCCAGGATGGTGCGCGGGCCCTGGGCACACTGCTGAAGGCCCTGGCGGATGCGGTTGATGTTGTCAACAATCTGCTGCAACCGGCCCCGAAGGTCATCGTTGCCGATGTAGTCTTCCATCAGGGCATTGGCATCCGAGGCAATGTCGTTCAGCGGCCCAGCGATGGTGCTGGCAACATCATCCGTGATCTTGTGACTGGTGCTGACGCGTTCCACCACCAGCAGATCCAGAATGTTGAGGGCGATCGCGACGTACCGGCCGAAAATCTCCGCAAACTGGCGGTCATCTTCGTTGAAGGCCGCTCGCTGGCGCGATTCGATATTGAAGATCCCAATCACCTTGTCGTGGAGATACAGCGGGACGGTCAAGCTGCTGCGCGCCTGATCCAGACCGGTGACATATCGAGGATCGCGCTCGATATCAGGGCAGATGTAGCTGCGGCCGGTGGCCGCGACATATCCGCTGATACCATGGCCATCCGGCTCGGCGTAAAGCTCCACCGCCAGCGCTTCCGGCGGCAACCCGACACCAATAACCAGCTCGAGCTTATTGCTGCGCCGATCCAGCAGCCGGATCGCAAAGTGATCGAAGTGCATCAGATCACGCGTGAAGCTGATGATCTTTTCTTCGAGCAGCTTGAGGCGCTCGGCGACATTCATCTTCGCCAGCGCTTCACTCTC
>CAZSJB010000559.1:0-1690 GCA_964606625.1 uncultured Tepidisphaeraceae bacterium
CGCTGTCGGGCCGCAGAATACGCAGCACCACCGACTCCCCGTGATACGCCGGCAGCGTGCTGACACGGAAGTCGATGTTCTGCTTGTCAATCGTCATCTTGATGCGGCCGTCCTGCGGGAGGCGCTTCTCAGCGATATCGATGCCCGCCATGATCTTGATGCGGGAAATCAGCGGACCTTTCATGCGCAGTGGGATGCGATCGCGCTCCACGCACTCGCCGTCAATGCGATAGCGCACGCGGACGCGGTCCTTCATCGGCTCGATATGAATATCCGATGCCCGACTGCGGACGGCTTCGCTGATCATGGCCGAGACGAGCTTGATGATCGGTGCTTGCGTGGGGTCATTGACTGCGTCTTCTCCCATGCTCGACATGTCGATGGACTTGTCGATCGAACGATCGACTGACTTGTCCATCGTGGCGTCCAGCGACTTATCCAGCGAGTCGCGGAGGCGGTCGAGCGTCTTGTCCATCGTTTTATCAATGGTTTTGGACGCGTCGGTATTGAACAGCTCGTCGATAACAGCCTTGATGCGACTCTTGGGGGCGAGCACCGTGCTGATGCGCTTATTGAGGCGGAACTGGAGAATGTCGAGCATCTCCAGATCCTGCGGGTCATGGGTCACAACCTGCATCTTGCCCCCTTCCATACCCAGGGGCAGGATCAGGTGTTTGCGCATCAGGTCGTCAGGAATCAGGTTAACGGCATTAGGGGGAATGGATTTTTTATCCAGATCGAAATAGGGCAAACCATGCTGAGCCGCGAGGGCTTTGTAGACGGCGGTTTCACTAGCGAGCTGAAGGTCGATCAGCGCCTCGCCAATTCGCAGGCCTTTACTTTTGGCATGCTGTACGGCGCGTTCGATGTCCTTCTCGGTTACAGCGCCCCACTCCACGAGCAGTTCGCCAAGCTTCTTCTGCTGTCTAGCCATGGATGTACTTCCTGAGGTTCCTTACGCGAACACATCTGCAAGGTATGCCACTATTTAAATACCCTCTATGCGCCCATCGGGTTCTGATTTTCGGGCACTTCACGGTTTGGCCGGATATTGCCCTGTTCGCGAAGCAATTGACCAAGTGTACCAGTCTAACGGTTATTGTCGGCAATCCTCAAGGAATTTCCGCCAAACCTCGTGCCACAAGCCCAAACCCCGCCTGAAATAATCTTTTAATCCTGCCTGAACTGACGGGAGCCGAAAGTTGACACCCCCGCAGGCTGGCTTTAACGTCTTTACGCTTCTAAACAGCTTAGTACAACAGGATTTCGGAATGCAAACCACGACCGCAGTCAGCCGCCCCAAGGCCTACCTTAAAGCCCGTCAAAAATCAGTACGGACGGCAATGAAAGCGCTGAAGCTGGACGGGATGCTGCTGACCCATCCACCGGACCTGAGCTATCTCAGCAATTTCACCGGAGACGACTCGATCGGACTGTTCACCGAGAAGGAGTTTCACCTCGTCACCGATTTCCGGTATGCCGAGCAGGCTGAACTGGAAGCGGCGTGGATGAAGTTGACTGTCCGGGACGGGCCGATGGCGACCGCTCTGGCAGGCGTCATCAAAAAAGCCAAGGTTGAGCGAATCGGTTTCGAAGCCAACTTCACCACTGTGGGGCAGATTGATGCCCTGCAACGCGCCCTCAAGGAAGCCAAGCTCAAAGATGTCGAATTGGTCCCTCTCGAAGACGT
>CAZSJB010000559.1:1700-1927 GCA_964606625.1 uncultured Tepidisphaeraceae bacterium
TCAAGGACGATCACGAGATTGACCTGATTCGCAAGAGCGTCGCTGTGGCGGAGGAAGCCTACGAAGCCGTGCGCGGTGAAATCAAGGTGGGCCAATCCGAAAGCTACCTGGCGGGTCTGCTCGTCTTTGAACTGCGTTCACGGGGAGCCAGCGACAGCAGCTTCCCGGTAATCGTGGCGGCTGGGGCTGCCAGCTCCCTGCCGCATTACCGCCCCACCGACGCCCTG
>CAZSJB010000560.1:0-1916 GCA_964606625.1 uncultured Tepidisphaeraceae bacterium
CGGATTCATCACCGACGGCACCTTCGAGCTTGGTTCCATCAACGGACCAGGTGTGGATCCGATCGGTGGGGGCGTGCAACAGCTTGATCGCACGATTGATCCCGGCGTGACGGTCTTTGGCCGCGGTGAGTTCGGCTCGATGGCGTTTGAGTATTATCTGAGTGCCCTGCGCCAGAACAACCTACTGCGGGTCCTGGCTGAACCGAATCTCGTGACCATGAGTGGCGAGAAGGCCAGCTTCCTGGCGGGCGGTGAATTTCCGATCCCCGTTCCGCAGGATAGCGCAGGCGAAGCCGGTACGACAATCACCGTCGAATACAAGGAGTTTGGTGTTCGCCTGAACTTCACCCCGGTGGTGCTGGGTGACGGCCGCATTCGCATGCATGTGGCCCCTGAGGTCAGTGAGCTGGATTTCACCAATGCAGTCTTCTTCAACGGGTTCCGCATTCCCGCCCTCACGACGCGTAACGTCAACACGACCGTTGAGTTGAACGAAGGTGAGACGCTCGCGCTGGCGGGTCTGCTCAACAACCGCGTGACCGCCAACAAGGAAGTCGTCCCGCTGCTGGGCGACATCCCGGTGCTGGGATCGCTGTTCCGATCGGTGCGGTATGAGCGTCGGGAAACCGAGCTGGTTGTGCTGGTGACGCCGAAGCTGGTGTCGGGCATGCGCCCTGACGAGGTTCCGGCGGTGCCCGGTGAGCGGTGGCGTCATCCGGATGATCTGGCACTGCTATTCGCAGCGGACATCGGTGGCGAGCTTGCTCCCGAAACCGATGAGCCCGCACCGCGATTCCAGGGTCAGCACGGATTCACGCCTGCTGCTCAGTAATGAGTGGTGAAGTGTACTGGGGCCCAGGGGTCTGAAAGTGGAAGGATGGAGATGTTTCTGCAACTGAACTGCATCATCGTTGACGCCAACGAAAGCTATCGCCAGGAGATGGTGGGATTCCTCTCTCAGTATGGTGTGCAGGTCGTGGCGCAACTGCCCTCAGCGGATTCGCTGGCAGGGATGCTGAATCGGCCTGAAGCGCCGCAACTGGTGATCATCAACCTCGATCCGGCAGCACACGAGAATCTCAAGAAGGTCTCGGCGTTGCCTCGGCAGTTTCCGTCGGTGCATTTCTTCCTGATGTCGCAGGTGGTGGATGCCAACCTGCTTATGGAAGCCATGCACCTGGGGATCAAGGAGTTCATTCCGCTTCCGATTCCCGAGGAGAAGTTTGCTGCGGCAATCGAGCGAGTTGCCCAGGGCCTGGGTGCGAGCAAGCGGGCGCGGATCATCAATGTCATTCCCAGTATTGGTGGATGCGGATCGACCACCGTGGCCTGCAACGTCGCAGCCAGTCTGTCGCAGAACAGTAAAACGGCCCTGATCGACATGGACCTCACCCGTGGCGGGGTCGCCAGCTACTTCGATATGCGGCCGCGCTACACCATCGCCGATGTGATGGAAGCCGAAAAGGTTGACCGTCAGCTGCTCGACAATGCCCTGAGCGTTCATCAGCCCAGCAAGCTGGCGATCCTGGCGCGACCCGACCTGCCTGAGGATACCCAGCGCGTCACCCAGCCGGGTATGCAGCGCCTCCTGGGCATCATGGGACGGATGTTCGATTACATCGTAATCGATTCACTGATGAGCGTTGATCCAGCCTATTCGACCATGATCCAGGCGTCGGACATCAACGTAATCGTCATGCAGCTCAATATCCCCAGTGCCAAGAACGCCGAGAGATTCGTCGGGGCGATGCGGCGCATGGGCATCGAGAGCAGCAAGATCCGCATCGTGGTGAACCGTTTTGAGAAGAAGAATCGTGACATCGAACCGCAGGAGGTTGAGCGGGCACTTGGCTTGAAGATCTCCTGGATGGTTCCCAATGACTTTAAGAGCGCCATTGGCGCGATCAATTTCGGCG
>CAZSJB010000561.1:0-1914 GCA_964606625.1 uncultured Tepidisphaeraceae bacterium
AAGATCAGCGCCCCCCTGAACCGCAGCCCCCTGCTGCCGCGATCGGTCGTGCAGATGATCGCCGCCGGTGAAGAATCCGGTAAGCTCGGCGAAGTGCTCGACGAGGTCTCCGAGTTCTACGCCCGCGAACTCAAGGCCGTCATCAAGAGCGTGACCGCCATGATCGAACCGTTGATGATCGTGGTCATGGGTAGCATCGTCGGATTTATCGCGATGTCGATCATCCTGCCGATCTTCAAGCTGAGCAGTCTGGTGAAATAAGTCAAAAGAATCGGCTTTCGCCATTTGACTAAACCAGAAAAGTATTCGACATCCCTAGTTGCAATGCTTCTTGATACGGCCAGTTTCGCGCCGCGGCGCCTGCGCCGCGGATTCACCCTGATCGAAGCCGCCATCGTGCTGGTGATCGTCGGGGTGGGTACCGTAGCGATGCTCCAGCTTCTGGCGGCTGGCAGCATGGCCAATACCGAATCGCATGAATTGACGACCGGCCTCAACCTCGCGCGCAGCATCCGCGAAATGACGCAGTCCATGACGTACCAGCAGGTGCTGGCGCTGAACGGCAAGACCTGGTCGCCGCCTGTGGATGCGATCGGACAGCCGCAACGCGACTTCCCCGGCTGGGAGCAGGCGGTGACGATCTACAAGGTCGATCCGAACTACATTGCCCTGACCGTTGCGCCGACGGTTGATACACCGATGGCACGGGCGGAGGTGGTGATCCGCAAGAACGGCGAGTTTGTCTGCCGGTTTGACTGGCTGGTCGTGGACACGGACGAATGACGCCGGAATCCGGAAGCAGCGTCGTTGAACAGGCAAACAGAGATCCAAAGGTGAATCAATGACCACAAGGCGCATAACTCAGCCCCGGGGGGTTACCTCGGTGTTGGCGATGCTGTTCCTGGTGCTGTTTTCGGTGCTGGCGGTTGGATTTGTCGCGACGGTCAACTCGGCTGTGCAGATTTCGGGCAATGAGCTGCGCAGCACCCGCGCGATGCTGGCGGCTGAGTCAGGGATGAACTTTGTCCGGTTTCACCTGTGGGACCTGAATGTTCAGCGATCCCTGCCGGTTGATGAACTGTTCGACACGGTTTATGCGCAGCTTCAGAACCGGCTGGACGGCACCGCCAATCTCGGCGGCGGCAATATTGCCCGCTACGGCGATACCATCCTGATCCCTGGCGATCCCAATGCCTATATCGCTGCGAGCTCTGATGCTGATGGTGATGCCTTCCGTGTGTCGATCGAGCGCCGCGGAATGGAGCTTGTCGTCACGGCCATCGGTAAATCCGGCCATACCGAATCCCGGCGAGGCATCGAACTGACCTATGCCATTTACAGCCGGCCCAGTTCAATCTTCGACTTCGGCATCGCCAGCAAAAGCCCGATTGAGATGATTGGAAACACCAGCGTCCGAGGCAAAAACAACCCCGCACACGGCAGCGTGCTGACGACCAGCTATCGCATGCCGGCTCTGAAAATGCAGGGCAACAGCAGCATTTCTGGAGATGTCTCGTTTGCCAATCCCAGTGGGTCGGCGCTGCACATCACCGGCAACAACAGCATCGGCGGATACAAACCCAACCAGTCAGGCTTCCATGATCATGTGCATTTCGGTGTCGATGAACCGGAGTTTCCGACGATCGACACCTCGGCCTTCAAGATCTGGCTGGACGCCAATCCACACACCGTCATCACCGGCAGCCCCAGCGGCAACCACAACTACGGCAGCCTGCGGATCAAGGCCAACGCCAACCCGAAGTTCAACGGCAACACCAAGATCAAGGGCCTGGTCTACATCGAAACCCCCAACAGGGTGTCGTTCGCCGGCAACCTCGATCTGCAGGGCGTCATCGTCGTCGAAAACAACCCCAAAGGCGACTCGAGCACCAACCTGATCGACTTCGGCGGCAA
>CAZSJB010000562.1:0-1911 GCA_964606625.1 uncultured Tepidisphaeraceae bacterium
ATTGGCAGGCGCCGGCAGCGTCGTGGGACTGTCAGCTGGCGCGGTGAGCGGTGCATCGTCCTGCGGCGTGACTGGGGAAACTGATGTCGGCTTGGCCGGCGAAGTCGCGCGGTTTTGAAGCACGATAACCAGATCCAGGCGCTGCTCACCCGGCTGGGTAACCACACCGGCCCGGCGAACGCGCACCGTTGGTTCGTCGATCAGATTCGCCTCGCGATAGCGATCCGCGATGATCTTTTCCAGTTCCGCCAGCCGCCGCCCTTCTGCGCGCACGGGATCCAGAATCATCTGAAGCTTCACATGGCCGGTTTCATCAACCGTCTGCTCTGTTTGCGGCGTGACGCCCGGGCCCACCAGTTCATCAATTTCGATCACGATCGTTTCGTCGGGGATGATCGGCTGATCATCCACCGGGGCGCGCGCAAAGGGCTGAACGTTGGATTCAGCCTGCTGAAGCCCCAACGGCTGCGCCGGGCCGAATGCCATGTCCGCTGCATCCTCGGCGGAATCGACAGCGGCGGTTTTGTTGAGGAGCGAATCGGTTTCATTCCAGCGATAAACCCGATTCATCCGTCCGTATTCGGCTTGCGACAGCAACTGGAGTAGTTGCTCGGCCTGCTGTGGAGTGACGTCGCGCACGACGTATCCCTTGGGTGCCCCAGCCGACTGGGCAGCAGGCGGCTGGGCGTCATTCTCCGCCAACGCAAGCTGGCGGGCTGCTTCCAGCGGCGCGACATTGCGTTCGAAGGGTTCAACCGGCGCATCGTCATCCCGCACCTCACGCTCCTGCTGTGCGATGTCGGGCAGGGATTCCGGCTGAACGGGTGCGGTGCGCAGCCGGGCGGTTGTTTCCGGAGCATTCGGCTGGACGATGGGCTCCCAGTTGAGGTTCTGCTGGCGGAACAGCGCGACCACACGCTCGTCGGCATCCCACGGATCTTCCTCCGCCATCACTACGACCACATCATTACCCGGCAGTTCAATGCCAAACCCCAGTTTGCGCGGCAGCATCAACCCGGCAAACGGCAGGCGATGGTCCGCAGACACGGCGGTCGCCCGCTGCGGCACAGCGTCAGCCGGAGCCGCCGTGGCGGGACCGTTCGTTGTGGCAAGCTCATTCCCACTGACACGGGCAATCGCCGGAGGCGTGGCGGGTTGTTCGTCCTGATCGGTTTCCTCGACCAATTCGGCTGCCTGCGGCGGCGCGATGCCAACTTCGCCAGGCACTTCGCGTTCGATGATGGTGAATCCGCTGGGATGCTCAGGCGGCAGCGTGACATACACCACCACTCCCAGCCCCACCGCCAGCAGCAAAATCGCAGCCACCGCTATGACCTGCGGCCAGCGGCGAATGCGCAGCGATGCTCCCCCGTCAAACCCATCATCCAGCAAAACGGCACGCTCAAGCTGGCCCTGGAGGATGTCGGTCAGATCCTCCGGAGCCGATTGCCGCGGCAGGTTGCGCAGGATATTGCGCGTCTCCGCCAAGTCGGTCATCAGGCGGCGATGCTCGGGATTGGCAGCCAGATGCCGCTCGATCTCGGCGCGCCCGGCTTCGTCGAGCGTGCCTTCGATATACTCGGCGAGCTTGGCTTCGATGTTTTCCTTGCCTTGAGACATCGCAATATCAAGAAAACGTAACGTCCCGCCGACCTGCCCCAACTCACTTCATGTAACTCGCCAGCTCATCCCGCAGCGCTACGCGCGCCCGGAACAGGCGACTTTTGAGTGTTCCCAGCGGCACCGAGAGCAGATCCGCCATTTGCTGATAATCAAACTCTTCGATGTCGCGCATCACCAGCACCGCGCGGTATTCCACATCCAGGCGACCCAGCGCTTCGAGCACCTGCTGGGCGCGTTCGCGGTTTTCCAGTTGTTCATGCGGCGCGGGTGTCCGCTGCTGCTCGAGAC
>CAZSJB010000563.1:0-1907 GCA_964606625.1 uncultured Tepidisphaeraceae bacterium
AGTTGCCGGCTTTGGGAGATTTCCCGGAGCTAAGGGAAGTCGGTGAGATTCCGACGCGGACGCGCCGCTGTGATGGACAGATTGACCGTCGGCCATGTGTGCCACTGTTCCGCTATGGAATGGGAAGGCCGCTGACGGTTGTCCAAGCCAGAAGACCTGCCTGCGTGCTGTGGCGTCGTCGCCGTGACGGCGCCCGATTCCGATTTCGTCCCCGCGATCCGGGACGGGCGGGGCGAAGGCATTGGCAGGCGATCTTTCCAGACGCGCAACGACGCGTCATTTCCCCTGAACATGCTGGATCCTCCCCGAAACCTGTGCATCGCGCGGGCGGTGGTCTTTTGCGCGTGCCGCGCGAGACGGCACAGGGAGTGTTTCACATGCACAAGGTTTTCGCAGCCGCGGCGCTGGTGGCGCCGCAGGTGGTTGGAGCAGTTGCGCTGGGGCAGATCCAGGCGACCTCCGTGGTGGAGTATGTGCCGGGCAATGCACGGTCGGATTACCAGAATACCTCCGCCGCATTGGGAGATATCACCAGCCACACCGGCCCGGATTACGCGGTCAATCCTTTCAATCCACCTTTTGCGCCCGAGGACATCGTGATCATCGGCGAGGGGGGGCATCTGACGCTTGAGTTGTCGCAGGAGATTCCTGCCAACGGGCGACACCTGGGGGTGTTTGTCAACAACGGCTACATGGATGTAGGGGGCGGCAGCGGGCAAACCGGCAATCCGATCATCACCATTGCCGATCCGCAGTTTCCCAGCGCGATCGTCAGCGTCAGCTATGACGGGATCGACTGGCGGCCGCTGAACGGGGGGGAGGCTTTCACGTTTACCAATCCCACGAACTACTACCTGGACACGCCGATCATCGGCGGCAAACAGGCGCTGGGCAGCGAGCGGTCGAATCCCGCCAAGCCGTTCCTGGGATCCGCCCAGGACCTGGCCGGACAGACCTACGACCAGATTCGCACGACGCTGAACGGATCTGCCGGAGGCGACTGGCTGGATCTGAGCACCGCGGGATTGCCGGCGGTGAATTATGTTCGGTTTGAGGTGCCCAGCGGCGCGGGACGGATGGTAATCGATGCGGTCAGCGGCCTGCCCGCAGCCCAGCCGGTGGTCGCCGGCGAGCGGATTATCTCTCTGTCGGTCGGCAGTGGTGCCAACACCTCGTATATCGTCCTCGATTTCGGCCCGCAGAGCTACCAGTTCGCAGTGCATTACGATGAGCCGATCAGCAGCCTGGAGGCCCTGGAGCTGCTGGCATCGGAGACCGATTACGAACTGCTGGTCAAGGATACCGACTTTGGCACGCAGGTCATCGGGCAGGATTTCGGCGGGTTTGCCTTCATCGGCGATGGTCTGGGCACGCCGTACTGGAGCTATTATGTGGGAGATGGCACGGACTGGGATTACGCGATGACAGGGCCGGCCAGCCGGATTCTCACCGATGGATCGTATGACGGCTGGGTGTGGTCCGGTCTCCAGGACGCACCGCCGGACTTCCCTGTGGCGATTCCCGAGCCTGCTGCCCTGTCTGTGCTGATGGCAGGGGCCTTGCTGCTGCGACGCCGCCGTTGACGTGATGATGGAGGGGGAGACAGGAGACAGTGACAACAAGGGGATTGATTGCTCTCTGTTACATCGTCTCCTTGTCTCCCGCTCTTTGCCTTCCCCTGATCGGAGCCAGGCCATGCGACGTGCCTTCACATTGGTTGAGCTTATGGTTGTTATTGGTGTGATTGCAATTTTAGTTGCCATGATCATGCCCGCCCTCGCAACAGCCCGGCAGCAGGCTCTGAGTGTGCAGTGCCTCAGCAACCTGCGGCAACTGGCGACGGTGGCGATCCAGTACACCGTGGAGAACCGCGGCAGCTTCCCGCCGGCGCGCTGGGGAGGGCGGGA
>CAZSJB010000564.1:0-1902 GCA_964606625.1 uncultured Tepidisphaeraceae bacterium
GTGTCAGTACATGCTGCATCGCGATATCGCCCAAGCCTTGACCGCGGGCTTGGGGGACCAGCCCGAAGTAGACCAATTCCACCGTATCCGCGAACGGTTGACGATTCAGCAGCGTTACACCCACCGGCTGGCCGTTGATTCGCATGAGCGTCCAAAGCTTGGGATCGAACTCACCGGTGGCACGATGGCCGCTCATGATGTCACTCATCGATCGCATCCCATTGAGGGCAGGGCAATCGAGACTTTGCTCATATGTGGCGAGAATGGTACTTCGAAACAGGTGATCAATGTCCGTCCGATAAGAAACGTAATCTACGGACTGCGGTGGTGCGAATGCATCGCCGGGATGGATGGGTCGCTGCATGTAAAGCAGTTCAGCCATCTGCTGAAACTCCAATTCCCTGAAAGCATCCGCAACCGCCGTGGCTGAGGGATCAATCAGCACCTGCGCCAGGTGCACGCCATGTTGGCGGTAGTGGTCACAGACGGCGTTGATCAGCGGTAGGGCAGCCGCGGCGGGGCGGCGGGATCCGCCCGGGCACATGAGCAGCATCGTGCGACCGGGGCTGACGATGGGCAGGATCGCCCACACCAGCCTGCCGGCCTGCTCGGCTACCCACAGAGGGCTGGTGTCGATCCGCCGGTGTACCGCCGATCGCAGAAAATCCAGGACTTCGCCATCCGAGGCATTGCGTCCGTCATTGCCCAGGACGATCCGCAATCCACGATGCAACTCTTCCCGGCGTGCCGGGCGGCAGACGACCTCCCCCGCATGCGGGGGGTCGCCAAACCCGAACAGATTTGACACGACGCTCATTGAGAATGAGAATACCACCCCAAGCGCCCGGAGCAATCGAAGAATCTTCCAATTCAGCAGTTGCGCCTCAACGTCGGGGCGTCGGGCGTGTCTGAAGTTGTGTCATACTTCGATGACTCCGATAGTCTGACCCACCGGAGACCGCATCCATGAATCGCACCCCAACCCACCTGCTTGCTGCCGCTCTGACGCTGATGGCTGCTGCGCCGCTCGCCGGCCAGGAGGCGCCACAACGTGTTGTTGAGGCGCCGGCCTATCCCCAGCCGAGCCGCTATCCCGTTTCCTGGGAGTTCGATTTCGAATACGCCACCCCGCAGCGCATCGTCGTGAACGTCGGGACAGAGGCCAACCCCCAAGCCTACTGGTACATGACCTACCGCGTTACCAACAATACCGACCGCGAACGCATGTTTCTGCCCGTATTCGAGATGGTCAGCAACGATGGGCGCGTGATTCCCAGTGATCGCGGCATTCCACCGGAAGTCTTTGAAGCCATCAAACGGCGCGAGCACAACCAGGTCCTCCAACCGCATGCCCAGATCGGTGGTGAACTGCGGCTGGGGGCTGATCAAGCCAAGGATGGCGTTGCCATCTGGCCCGAGCCGATGCCGGAAATGGGACATTTCAACATCTTTGTCACCGGCCTCAGTGGCGAAACCGCCAATATCACCATCGGTGAGGAGACCTTCCTTCTCCGCAAGACCCTCAAGCTCGACTTCCATGTTCGAGGCGATCATATTCGTCCTGGCGAAGATCCCATCGATCCGGTTGTCAAGGAATGGGTGATGCGATAAGGAAGACACCGGGAAGGAGTCTCATCCACGCCCTCACCACCAGCCGCTACGCCGTCAGCAAGAGCCGTTTACCCGCTCGGTGAATCGATCTTCTTGCGCGCAGTACAATTGCCTCAGGCGGACAGATGGGCGACCCGTGCAGGTTTACGGCTACAGCATCCCTTTGAGGTATCCTGCTGCTTTCCCGGAATGTGCTGAGTTTTACCCTTCGCCGCCACCCAGTTCGCGGGTCTGGAACGACCACATCCCCGCGCACAGGGCAAAGGCGATATAGGCCAGGGCGTAAAGCGT
>CAZSJB010000565.1:0-1901 GCA_964606625.1 uncultured Tepidisphaeraceae bacterium
CTGAGCAGCCGGCGGATGGCGTCGTGATCCGGCTGGGGGATCGAGGGCATATTTCTGAGCATGCGGTCTCCTAGTCCGCAGCAATGCGCTCGCGCAGAACCTTCACGGCGCGCGCGCGCAGCGAGTACACGGCGTCTCGTGTCCGGTTCATGTGCCGGGCAATCGAGTCGGAGTCCTCGCCGTTCAGCCCACGCCAGATCACCTCGCGCTGGTCCGGTGTGAGGGCGTCGAGATAGCTGGTGACGATGAACATCTCCTCCCACTGTCGCCACATGTCGTCCAGTTCTTCATCCGCCAGTGTATCCATGAGGCGCGGGGAGTCAAATCGGCTGTCGCTCTCCGCTTCCAGCGAGCGGGCGAGATCGTTCCAGCGGAAGTCGGCGCGCTGGCGGAGCGTCCGCACCTCGTTGGCCACCAACACCGCGACCCACGCGTCGAGCGAGGTGTCAAACGGGAAGGTCGGCAGCCGCCGCAGCAGGATAGCCGCACAGTGCAGCGCCATGTCCCGCGCCAGGCTGTTCAGCGGCACCTTGATCGGCAGGTACTCATAATAGCGCGCCAGGTTGCTCCGCGCGCGCCGGTGGATGTAGTTGAGCATCTGCTCCCAGGCGGCGTTGTCCTTTGCGAGCAGCGCCGCCACGCGCGGCCCCTCCTTGATGAGAGAGAGGATGATATCGTCGATGTAGCTGTCAGGAAAGCTGGTGCGTGGGTTAGGGCGCACGTTGAGCGGGATGCGGTCGGTGTTTTGCCTCGCGATCTGTGCGACACGGCGGGCGAAGGTGGCAATCACGTCGGGAGTCGCTGGCTGGCCCAGGCTTGCCAGGCGGGCGCGGGTGCGCTGCAAACACTGCTTGTAAAGACGGTCGCAGAAGGGACGGGCCATGGTCCACTGTACTCGATGATGGCTGGTCAAGTGGCGGCGGATGTGACGTCCGCTGGTTTCGACATTGTAGCACAGCTTAGTTGCGGCTGAAACTGATTCTTGACACCCGTTTGCAATAAAGTGATCACATTGTTGATTGCAAATGTGATACAGTACAGCGGAGCAGACCGCGAGGATAAATGTTAGCGGCTTGCGAGCGCTCGCACGCACCCAGTATACTAGCAGCACTATGTCTGCAGACACATCACCCAACCGCGATAATCTGACACCGCCGGGGGCCTCCGCCCCGCCCGATTTGCTCCCCACCTGGGAGATGGCAGCCCTGTTTGTCGGGGACTTCCTGGTGCTGGTGCTGTTCGCCGCGGTGGGCCGCACCAGCCACAGCATGGAGGTATCCACCCGGGTGCTGCCCAACATCATCAACACCGCCGCGCCGATGATGCTGGGATGGCTGCTTTCCGGCATGCTGACCGGCATCTACACGGCGACGGGCCTGCACCCACCGCGCCGCGTTGTGCTGCGGACGCTGCTCGCCGGGCTGATTGGCGGGCCGATAGGCGTGGCGCTGCGCGCGCTCTGGCTGGGCCGCCCGATCATCCTGACCTTCGTGCTCGTGGCGACCGGCACCAGCACGCTCATGATGCTGGCGTGGCGCTTCGGCTGGTCGCGGCTGCGGCGGCTGTGGTGGCCTGAACTGCCCTGATGTACACAGTTTGCCGGTGAGGCAGAACGTGCTCCGCAGATGGGTAACATCCGTGACATCTGTGGGCTCAAGAGCTTCTCTCTGCCAGCAACCGGACATTTGTAGCACAACGGGGGGCAACTATCGTGCCTGAACCGATCCGACTGCTGCACTTCGCCGATGTGCACATCGGCATGGAGAACCACGGCAAGATCGACCCATCCACAGGCATCAGCACCCGTGTGATGGACTTCCTGTACCGGATGAACGAGATCGTCGATTATGCCTACGAGCACGACGCCGATCTCGCCATCTTCGCCGGGGACGCCTTCAAGA
>CAZSJB010000566.1:0-1901 GCA_964606625.1 uncultured Tepidisphaeraceae bacterium
GGCCACCTCGTCCATCGATAGAAAGATAAACAACAGTGCCGGTAGCCACATCACCCATGCACCGGGCTCGCGCCGCTGCACCAGGCGCCAGGCCAGAACCGCCAGCAGTAGACCAATCACCAGCAACTGCGCGGAAGACCACCAGGTGGGAATATTGGCTTCATCGCTGAGGCGGAACATTGCGATCGGCTCGAGATCCCAGAACTGCGTAACGGCAAAGGTGATGATGTTGGCAATACCCATCAACACATTCACGCCCGCAACAACCCAAACCCAGCCGGGTACCCGCCGCATCCAATGCTCCTTAACCTCCATTACACCTCCACAACCATCCATCCATAACAAATGGCCGGCGCACCCGGTTCTGAAACCGACGCACGCGGTCCATGTATGTACATTTCCATCATTTGAACAGGCCCAGAACAGAATATCGACAATTTGGCGGACGGAAACCAGATTTATTGGTTATCTCCCGAAAATCTCGTGAAATTGGCTTATCTCGTTTCGCCAAACCTTCCAAACGTCTCCAAAAAATCAGCTTCTCATGTGTTGCTCATTGAAGTTTCTGGGCGATCTGGTTCAGCCATTCACGGTCGGGCAGCGCATAGGGGCGGAATTTTTCCATAACTCCCTGCTCTTCGCTATACGCCAAGGCACGGAAGAATCCAAGTTTATTTGCAGCGGGCGAGTCGATCAGATTACTCGAATCGGCTGCGCTCATCTGGAACAGGATTCGGTTGTCAAACTCGCGCATGCTGCCGCGATCGATAGTGCGTTCCACCGCAGCCGGCGTGTCACACCAGGTAATAATGTGGATACCCACACCCGGTCCCTCTCGAAGCAGGTCGGCAAACTGCTTGTCCGGCTGAGGCGGTTTTTCCGTTTCCTCCAGCGAAAAGCTGAAGCTCTCCTCACTTTTGCGCAGCACGCGATAGCGTTGCAGACCGTAAATGAAGACATAAATCGACGGGGCATCAGAATCTTCGGTATCTTGGCGCCGTTGCAGTTCTCTGGCCAGTTCGTCGATGGCTTCGGGAGTCTGGCGCCATTCGATCTGCTTGACCTCGTGCGGCAGGATATCGGCGATCTGCGGCAGCTGCCCAGCCAGGCTGGAATCAACCGGTGTTCCATCCAGCAGATAGAAAATCGCCTTCCCCTTGGAATGCTGTGCCGCCAGTGCAATCATACTGAGCGCCATCATCGCCATGGCCTGCTCATCCTGCTGGCCGACAATCAGCACGTTGGCCCCCGGCTGGCGGCGAAATACCACGGCCGTCGGATCCTTGATCGCCACCGGCTCGCCCAGCCACGCCTGGGGCGGTCCTTCGAGTGTCTCACCGGATAGCATGCGCGCCAGCAGTTGGTTCTTGCGCACGTCTGCCGGCATGTTGCCTTCGAAGACGATCGGCTCGGGCATGCGGACACCCTGCTGCTTCGCCCGCTGCTGCACCTGCTCGAGGAACACATCACGCTGCTCATCGGGCAGCCACGCCACCTGGAACGGACTGTTGCCCTCGACCAGGCCGCCGGCATCGTTGTAGATCGCCTCGCCAGGGCGCGACAGCAATCGCGCAGCCGAGTTATTGTCCCCCAGGATGAGCTGTGAATCGGCTTCACTGGTCTGAAGCGCAATGCGCACGGCGATCTGGCCAATTGTGCTGCGCGACAAGCCCGACGATCCGGCGATCGTCTGGGATCCCAGCAGCACGTGGATGCCGAACGCACGCCCCTGGCGCACCAGGCGATCCAATAAAATGGCTGCATCCTGCGCCAGCTTGTCATCCTCGCTGAAAAACTCCTGAAACTCGTCGATGATCAGCACCGTGCGCGGCATGATGTCATCGGGCACCTCGCGCCGATAAGCTGGCAGATCCTGCACGCCCGCCTTGCGGAACAGCTCA
>CAZSJB010000567.1:0-1280 GCA_964606625.1 uncultured Tepidisphaeraceae bacterium
CTGCTTGACCAGCGCGTTCTTCGGCTGGGTGAGGATTGACACCAAGGTGTCAACATCCAGCGGTTCAAGCGTCGCACAGATCGGCAGGCGCCCGACGAACTCGGGAATCATCCCGAACTCGATCAGGTCTTCTGGCTGAACCTGGGCCAGGATGTTGGCGCGTTCGCGAGCGGTTTCCACCGGCGAGGCCTCGGAGTTGAAGCCGATCATCCGCTTGCCCAGGCGCTTGCGAATGATGTCCTCCAAGCCGACGAACGATCCGCCGCAGATGAACAGGATCTGCGTGGTGTCCATCTGGATGTACTGCTGCTCAGGATGCTTGCGGCCGCCCTGAGGCGGAATGTTGGCAACGGTGCCTTCAAGCATCTTCAGCAGCGCCTGCTGCACGCCTTCGCCGCTGACGTCACGCGTGATGCTGACGTTGTTCTGGGTCTTGCCGATCTTGTCGATCTCGTCGATGTAGATAATCCCGCGCTGAGCGGCTTCGAGGTCGTAATCGGCGGCCTGGAGCAGCTTGAGAAGGATGTTCTCGACATCTTCGCCGACGTAGCCGGCCTCGGTGAGGGTTGTGGCATCACCGATGGCAAACGGCACGTTGAGCACCTTGGCCAGGGTCTTGGCCAGCAGCGTCTTGCCCGAGCCGGTTGGCCCGATCAGCAGAACGTTGGACTTGTCGAGTTCAACGTCGTCCTCTTTGTCGTCGTTGGTGTCGAGGGTGGTCAGTCGCTTGTAGTGGTTGTGGACAGCGACTGCGAGGGCTCGCTTGGCGTAAGTCTGGCCGACGACGTACTGATCCAGAAACTCGTTGATTTGCCGAGGTGACGGAATCGAACTGAACAGCGGCTGGGACGTCGAAAGCTTGCGCTTCTCCTGGCGAATGATGTTATGTGCCAGATCGACGCAGTTGGCGCAGATATAGACGTCGGAGGGGCCCTCTACCATGGGGCCCACGTCACGACTGCTCTTGCCGCAGAAGCTGCATGTCGTGACACGACGGCCACGAAATCCGCCACTTCCCCCCCCTGTTGGAGGCATTCCACCTGTTCCACCGTTGCCGGTGCGATTCGAGTTGGCCATGTAACGAGCCTTCCTTTGCGCTCCTGGCCCCAGTGCGGAATTACCGCAGGTCAGAGGCGGGAACCTTCTGGATTGAAGGCAACAGCGTTCCGTCAGCCGTGGGGGTTAACGCTGTTGTCTTCACAACTTATCGAACAACATATGGCGTCGGCTTAACAAGTGTCTTGTTTGCGACGCCCGACTATTAGTAGTCTAAAAATGCT
>CAZSJB010000567.1:1290-1899 GCA_964606625.1 uncultured Tepidisphaeraceae bacterium
CAAAGCGCAAAACGCGGAATGCGCGTTATGCGGACCTCCCAACAGCAGTATAGGCAGACGATACATTGGCGGACGTAGCGCTCCGGTATCTACGCTGGTGCATCATCGCAGTTCATCGTCCGGTGGCGGCTTATACTCTATATGGGATTCCCCGGTCTCGCTCGGGGAGGTGGCCGATTCAGAGGCATCTCGCTCAAGGGCCCGGCGGGCACCGGCGATGATCTGGGCTTGGGCACGCTCAAACTCTTCGTCGGTCATCTGCCCTTCACGGTGCAATCGGCGAAGATCACCCAGCGTGAATCCAATGGGGGCGGCGGTTTCATCCGTTCGATACCATCGCCGCAGCCATAAAACACCTGCCCCTGCGATCAACAGCAGACCGATCAGGACAAATAACCATAAAAAGATCGGCGCGATCGCGTCTGCCTGGGCAAGGATGACATGAGATCGGCGAACCATCACCGGTTAATGTTAAGACTACCCCGGAAATGGGTCAATCAGCCAATCTGACCCACCCGTTCGCCTGAGGCAGACAGATGGCAGACAACCGTGGCCGGCTGGCGACACCCTCCAGCCGGTGCGGAAAGGCAGTCATCTTGGTTCCTCGAT
>CAZSJB010000568.1:0-1895 GCA_964606625.1 uncultured Tepidisphaeraceae bacterium
AGTGTTCTGAGCTTGCTGCAGTAACCGCTGACAGCAGGATAAAACCAGGAAAGGCGGTTCCCGGCGACGGGCCGCCTTTTCTTGTTTTTAGACGACGGGATGGGTGCGCAGGCCTGGCGTCGTCCAGGCGTCGCGTGGGCTGCTGCATTCAGGCGACAGCCGGCGGGGCCAGGCGCGTGGGCTTGGGGAGGCGTGGCGCGAGATACTCATCCAGCAGGCGATGGCCGATGTCGCGGCCAATTTCGCAGGCGCGCGGATCGGCTGTCACGTGGCGATAAGACACGATGCCGTCGATGAGAATCACCAGGCGCTCAGCCAGTGCGGCGGGGGCGTCGGCGCCGGCGAGGGTGGCGAGGTACTGGAGGTACTCCTGGAACTTGCGGGTATGCTCGGCGGCCTTCTGATGGGCCGGTTCGTGGCGCGTGGGAAATTCGGCGGCTGCGGTCATGAAGATGCAGCCGCGCCAATCCGGTTCGTTGAACCAGGTATCCAGTGCATCGAACAAGGCGTACAGTCGCGCGCGAGGATCCGGGCCGGCGATCTGGTCCAGCAGGTTATTCCACCATTGGGTCTGCACGGCGTGGCGATGATCCAGGACCGCCAGGATCAAGTCATCCTTGCTCTCAAAATGGTTGTAGAAAGTCTGCTTGCTGACACCGACTTCTTCGAGAATGCGATCCAGGCCAACGGCATGAAAGCCGTTGCGGCCAAACAGCTCGAATGCAGTATCGATCAGGCGTTCGCGTGTGCTGCTCATCGGCTTGACGCCTCCGATGTTCCCTCAGGGTTGTAGAAGATCAACCTGCAGGATCCTTCCCCACTAGACTTCTAGTCAAGCAAAAATTGACTAAAAGTCAACTCCCCAACGCACGGGAGAGGTGTATTGTTCCCGCAGTTTTGGCACGAACGGGACACAACACGAAAGGAGACTCTCCCATGTGCATCGCTCATCTAACAGATCAACTGGACAAGGCGGCATCGGATGCCTTCTCGCAGAGGTTGCTGGAGTACAGTAATGGCGCGGCGATCGGGATGATGATCTCGATCGGCCATCGGACGGGACTGTTTGACACCATGGCGGATGGTCAGTGGATCACCACCAGGGATTTGGCGGAGAAGGCGGAGCTCAGCGAACGCTACGTTCGCGAGTGGGCTGGAGCCGTCGCAACCGGCGGGATTGTGGAGTATCGTGAGATGGACGATACCTATCGCCTGCCGCCGGAGCATGCCGCCTGGCTGACGCGGGCGGCGTCACCGAACAACCTGGCCTCGATGTTCCAGTGGATCGCAGTGCTGGGGTCGGTGGAAGACAAGGTGGTTGAGGCGTTCCGGCATGGTCGGGGTGTGCCGTACTCAGAGTACAAGCGATTTAACGAGGTGATGGCTGAGGAAAGTGGCCAGACCGTGGTCGCGGCCCTGGAAGAGCACATCCTGCCGCTGGCGCCGGGGCTTCGCCAGAAGCTGGAGCAGGGCGTTGAGGTGGCGGATGTCGGCTGCGGCCGTGGCCGGGCGATCATGCATCTGGCGGAACTGTTCCCCGCCAGCCGGTTCACCGGCTTGGACTTCCTCGAAGACGCGATCAACGATGCCACCTTCGAAGCCCAGGAACGCGGCCTGACAAATGTCACCTTCCGCGTTCAGGATGCGGCGACCTGGAACGAGCCCGCCCGGTACGATGTCGTCTTCACGTTTGATTCGGTGCATGACCAGGCACGGCCGGACCTGATGCTGGCGAATATCCGCCGGGCCCTCAAGCCCGGTGGCACATATCTCATGCAGGATATTCTTGGCTCGAGCTACGTGCAGAAGAACATGGACCACCCTATGGCTCCGTTCATCTAC
This sequence comes from uncultured Tepidisphaeraceae bacterium, assembly GCA_964606625.1. Lineage (GTDB taxonomy): Bacteria > Planctomycetota > Phycisphaerae > Tepidisphaerales > Tepidisphaeraceae > CALEKX01. The sequence goes on from CAZSJB010000568.1 coordinate 1,843, forward strand.
ACGATCTCGTGCATGCACTGCATGAGCGTATCGCTGGCCAATGAGGGCATGGG
>CAZSJB010000569.1:0-1892 GCA_964606625.1 uncultured Tepidisphaeraceae bacterium
GGCCAGCTCGATCTTCTCAGCCTGCTCGGGCGTGACCAGGAGGGTGACGCTGCGGGCCAGCTTTTTCTCGCCGTCGTCGGCTTCGTCGATCGTGCTGACGCGCTGACCGACAGCGGTGACCTTCACACTCTGAACGATGGTGCGGGCAAGGACGTCCTCATCATCGCCGCGAAGCGTGGACATCACATCAACAATAGAGCCGGGCCGGATCAGACCCGCCAGGCCGCTGAACTCATCCACTTCAATGGTGATGGCGCGCATGCCTTCAGGAATCAGTGCCTGCAAACCGGCTTCGATCCCTTCAGGAGCCAGCAGATCAGCGAAGATCGGTTGGCCGCGAACAATCTGGCCCTGGGCAACACGCCCCACAACCTGTTCCATCTGAAGGAAGGTGTTCTCGGGGGCGTCATCGACAGCGATGGTCTTCATCGCCAGGTCGGCGGCTTTGATTTCCTGCCCAGGGGCAATGTTGCGGGCGGCGGTGACAACCTGCACCGTTCCATCCACCCGGGCAATCCCGGTGGTCTGGGTGCGGGTCAGCTTCATCGCAAACATCGCGGCCACCAGGCCGAGCACGACGGCTATGATCAGTGGAATCCAGGCTTTGAGATTCATGATGCTCTCCCACGCAAACGGCGTTTGCAGTAATGGCCGCGGGCAAGACACCCGCCGGCTGTTGTTGAGTGTTTCGACTGTGCGGTTTATGAGCTTTAGACAGGAAATCCGGAAACCGCGTTACCGGAAATGCCCCTTTCTGTCTTGCTGATCCGCATCAGATCCTCGAATCTCAAACCGAGGATCCGCGTTGAATGCAGCAGCTTCTTTCCCATCACGGCCCGTCACGCGAGCCGGTTGTTTTGGCGTTATTCGCGACGCATCGTGGCAACACCCGTGAAACGTTTGTTGGCACTGGGCGCTGCGTAGGAATACAGCGGTGTACTTCCCAAGGGCCGTATGCCAAAGGCACTCCATTGAGGGGCGCGAACCGTTACCTCGATATAGTTGCCGCTGCTGGTGTTGTCCGGATGCCGGTTGTTCGTCCAGGTGAACGTGCACTGGTTCGCAATGCCCGATTGGAATGCAGCTTCTAGCACGCGGCGCCCGGCGCTTTCGGCATCGGCACGGGTGGCGTTCTCGACGATCCCTGCGCGAACGGTTTCCCGCGCGGCAGCCTGAAGTGTGTTCTTCACGTACAACACATAGCTGTATTCGATCGCCCCGAACGTCAGCGGCAGCAGGACGAAGAACAACACCAGGACGAACTCCATGACGGCTGCACCGCGGCGGTATCGCCGCGCATCGGACGCGGCGGCGGGTGCTTTGCACATGCGCTTCATCACGTCCTCCATCATAGTAAAGGCCAAAGCACAACAAGCGTCGTAGCCACCAGGACGGGGACCGCGTACGGAAGCGGCTTGTCGACGGCGCGACATTCCTGCCCGGTTGCCTGGGCGTGAGCCAGTCCCACATCCCCAATATGCATCAGATTGACGGCGACAATCCCGGTATTCCGCAGTAACCGGCTAAGCCGGCCTGTAACGGCTGCCTGCGTCAGGACGATGACCGCTCCGACGATTGCCGAAACCGCGAAGACAACCAGAACCGGCCAAGGCCCCAGCCATGCACCCACGCCGGCCAGCAGCTTGACATCACCGCCCCCCATCGCGCCCAGCACGAACAGAGCGAACGTCAGGCCGAACCCGACCGCCATGCCCGCCAGGGCATCGCCGATACCCACAGGCATGGCGAACAGCGCACTTTGCACCAATCCACTGGCGACCAGCGTGAGCGTCAGGATGTTGGGAATGCGGCGGCTGTGCAGATCGATGGCAGCGGCCCAGAACAGCAGCACCATCAGGGGAAACAGCGGCAGGAGTATCGCTGCGGACATG
>CAZSJB010000570.1:0-1886 GCA_964606625.1 uncultured Tepidisphaeraceae bacterium
ACTGAAATCGCGCCTCGCGTTTCGACTTTCATTGAGGATCTGCAACTGCGAACTGACAGTGCAAATCACCAGTCTTGTTACCGCCGTCCGCGACGCAGACCGCCACCGGGACGGACATCAGTTTCCTGAACCTCTTCGCCATACATGCCGCGATAGATCCAGACCTTTACGCCAATCGTGCCATAGGTCGTATAGGCGATGGCATAGCCGTAGCTGATGTCGGCCTGGAGCGTGGTCAGCGGCACTGATCCGGCGGTGGCCTTTTCCTGGCGGGCGATTTCGCTGCCGCCCAGGCGGCCGCTGACGCTGATACGGATGCCCTTGGCGCCGGCCTGCATCGTCGAATCCATGCGCTGCTTGAGCACGCGGCGGAAGCTGGAGCGCTTCTTGAGCTGCTCGGCAATGGCTTCGGCGACGAGCTGGCCGTTGAGATCTGGGTTCTTGATCTCGATGACCTTCATGGGAGCGACTTTGCGCTTGATGAGGTCTTCGATCTCCTCGCGGAGCTTGTCGACCTCAGCCCCCTTGGGCCCGATGACCAAGCCAGGCCGTGCTGTCTTGAGGGTGATGGTCACCTCCTCACGCGTGCGTTCGATCAGAATATCGCTGACGGCGGCAAACGGCGGCCGGCGATTGAGCTTCTGATCGATGTGGCGACGGATGAGCTGATCTTCAACCAGGAACTCACCGTACGCATGCTTGGGGGCATACCAGCGGCTTTTCCAGTCTTCTGTAATGCCTACCCGGAAACCCAGGGGATTGACTTTTTGTCCCATGATGATCGTCCAGTTCGTTTAGTCGGCTCGTTCATCCAGCGTTACACAAAGGTGGCTGGTGCGTTTGTTGATCGGGTACGCCTTGCCGCGGTCCTTGGGCTGAAAGCGTTTGATGATCGGACCGGGGTCGGCCCACGCACGGCTGATGTACAGCTTGTTGCGGACGGGCACTTCCTGCTCATTGGCGTTGGCCACGGCCGATCGGACCACTTTCTCGACCAGGACGCTTGCGCGCTGCTTGCTGAAGCGCAGCAGCGTCAGGGCATCGTCGACGTCGCGACCGCGGATCAGATCCAGAATCAGCCGGGCCTTGCGGGGGCTGATTCGGGCATATCGATGTTTGGCTTCGTATGGCATCGGAATAATCTCGCGTTCAATCAGCCTTTCTTGGCGCCCGCATGACCGCGGAACGTACGGGTCGGGGCAAACTCACCAAGCTTATGGCCGACCATGTCTTCCTGTACGAAGACCTTGATGAACTTGTTGCCGTTGTGAACCTCAAAGGTGTGGCCCACAAACTCGGGAATAATCGTGCAGGCGCGCGCCCAGGTCTTGATCGGCTGCTTTGCACGGTTCTCGTTCAGCTTGGCCACCTTGAGGTAGAGCTTCTCATCTACATAGGGGCCTTTTTTGCTGCTTCTGCTCATATTGCTTCCTGTTGTTTTGTGTTTTGTGTTCCGTTGTTTTGATCAAAACACGAAACACAAAACAACCAACACCTTACACGTTCACCGTCTGAGGCCGCTGCTGATGCTTGCCGAACTTGCGACGGCGGAGGATCAGCTTCTCGCTGTTCTTGCGGCTGTTTCGCGTCTTGCCGCCCTTGGCTGGCAAGCCGTTCTTGTTCACGGGATGGCGCCCGCCGTTGCTGCGGCCTTCGCCACCACCCAGCGGGTGGTCAATCGGATTCTTGGCCTTGGCGCGGGTGTGCGGGCGGATGCCCATGTGCCGCGAGCGGCCGGCCTTGCCGATGTTGACGTTGATCCAGTCCAAGTTGCCAAGCTGACCGATCGTGGCGCGGCAGGCACTCTTGACGCGGCGCATTTCACCGGATGGCAGGATGATGACCGACCAGTCACCCTCCTTGGCGCCCAGGCGGCCGACGCCGCC
>CAZSJB010000571.1:0-1868 GCA_964606625.1 uncultured Tepidisphaeraceae bacterium
CGATGGCTTCCAGCTTCCCCGGCTCGTACGGCACCTGCCATCGCACGTGGCTGTTACGCTTCACGTTTTGCCTTCCCAGCGATCGCCCGTTCAGCATCAGCTCTACCTGCTCATGGTTGCTGTAGCAGCGGACGTCGATCATCTCGCCTCTTCGGCCCGGCCAGTTCCAATGCGGAAACAGGTGCAGCACCGGCTGATCACTCCACCATGCTTTGAAGTACCAGTACAGATCCTTGGGAAAACCGCACAAATCCATCAGTCCAAAATGGGATGCAGTACACGGCCATTTGTAGGGAATCGGCTCACCGCGGTAATCGAATCCGGTCCAGACAAACGCCCCGGCCAGCCAGGGACGCTGGCTGTAAAATGTCCACCAGCGCTCCGCGGTCGATCCCCATTTGGGCGTCCGTTCGTCATACGCCCGCACATACCCCCGCTCAGGGTCATCTGCATAAATCCCGCGTGTACAGACGGTGCTTCCTTCTTCCGTTCCGATGATGGGCTGATCAGGCCGCCTCTGATGAAAGGCATCCACATCTCCCACGGCGATGTAATTCCAGCCGTGCACAGTCACCACATTGGCAAACCCCTCATCCAGTCCGCGATCGTGCATGGCAGCCGTCACCTCGCGCGTCGGGTCCAGCGACTTGACCAGCCGTACCATTGTCCGACCAATCCGCTCGCCGGCGACGGACCATTGCACCGTGTGCTCTTCGTTTGCCAAAGACCATAGGAATATGCTCGGATGATTGCGATCCCGCTCGATCATGCTCCGCAACTGCCCGAGCACTTCACCGCTCGACCCTGCTAATCGATTCTCCGCCAGAACCAGCATGCCAAGGCGATCGCATGCATCCAGCAGTTCTGGTGCAGCCGGATAATGTGACATCCGCAGCGCATTACATCCCATCTCCTTAAGTCGCTCCACGCGCCACTCATGAAGCCGATCCGGTAATGCCACCCCTACCCCTGCATGATCCCGATGCAGGCATGCCCCTTTGATCTGCACCCGTTCGCCATTCAGCAGAAATCCGCGCTGCGCGTCCCACGCGAGCGTGCGAATGCCAAAGGTCGTTTCGACTGCATCCACCACTTCTCCCGCAGACTCCACTCGTTGGACCAGCCGATACAGATTGGGGTCCGTGGGTGACCAAAGACGCGGCTGCTCCACGGTAAGCTGCTGTGCAATCGCCTGCTCATCCCATGCCTTCATGTGCAGCGACTGCTCATGGGCTGCCACGATACGGCCTGATGAGTCCACCACCTCGGACACCAGCCGGCAATCGCATTCATCATCACCTGCATTGACCAACCGCGTTTTCACAGTGGCGCGGGCGTCATTACCCTCAACTTCGGACGTAACAAATGTGCCGGCAGTAGGAATGTGCAACGGATGGGTCTTAATCAGCCAGACATGGCGGTAGATCCCCGCTCCTTCATACCACCATCCTTCCCAGCTGCTCGCATCTGCCCGGACCACCAGCACATTTCGGCCACCGTAATTGGCCACATCTGTCACGTCATACTCGAAACTGGTATAGCCGCTCTGGTGTCGTCCCAGGCGATGGCCATTCAGCCAGGTAACACTGTCGCGGAATACACCATCGAAGCGTATCGTCAGGCGGCGCCCCAGATCACTTTGCGGAATCTCAAAGGCACGCCGATACCAACCAATACTGTGCTCAGGATGGTCGGGACCAATGGCCTTGAACCCATGTTCGCACAGTTCCTTGTCGCCATTCGGATCCAGCGGCAGTTCCAGCGCCCAGTCATGCGGCACATCAATCTGTTGCCAGGTGCTGTCGTCAAAAGCAGGGGCTGCAGCGCCGCGCGCTTCTCCGGCCTTCACCAAGCACCGGCTTCGTGCA
>CAZSJB010000572.1:0-1867 GCA_964606625.1 uncultured Tepidisphaeraceae bacterium
CCCGAATCTGGTGCAGGGCCCGATGGTGCAGCGGACGATCGGTCACCACCGCCAACAACGGCTGGTGGGCGGTCGGATCGAGCTCGCGCTGAGCCCGCACCTCGGCCGGGGTGACGCGCAGTTCCCGCAGCGCCCCGTACATCGCCGCCAGGAAGATGCCCCAGGTGAGGGCCGGCGTCAGCCACGCCATGTAGGGGATCGGCTCGTCTCGTGTCCAGCGGTTTTCATAACCGGTGACGATCGGATCGCTCATCCACTCATAGATGTCCGATCCGGCAAATTTCGGAAACAACCACCGCGGCAGGTCGAGCTGGTAGAACATCCACGCAAACTCACCATGCTGCCGCGCCTGGTAGATTGGCATGATGATGGAGTTGGGCAGATATCGCATCAGCCCGCTACTGGGCAGTGCGCAGGCGATCAGGGTCATCGAGAACGCCACCGCGATTTCGCCGCCATTGAACGCATATCGCGGCGCCCAGCGGCTTAGCGGGCCGTTGACGAAAAGCACGAACAGAAAGGTCAGCATCACCACGCCCAGTGGCAGGTTATTGCCGACCAGGAAGGTATTGTTCAGGGCGTAGTCGTTGTAGGGCGTGAATGCGCAGATGATGATCACACCGATCAATCCGAGCAGTACGCTACGCCAGTTGACAGGCTCGCGGTGACGATCCTTAAGCACGGGCGGAATTGTACGAAAGCCCGGCAAAGGTGAAAGGGCAGGGGATGGAACCACGGTTAAACGCGGATATTTACGCGGCGGTGCGGTATTCACTGGTGTAGGCTGTGCAGAAGAAGGCGTGTTGTTGCCCGCTTGGTTCATTGCTCAGTGAGGTGAATCGTGAAAGCCCTGTTCGCGTGTGGATTCGTGTTCCTCGTTGTGATGGGCGTGGCCGGCTGGCCGGCGACGGCAGCGGTTCCGCCACAAGAACCGCCGGTTGATTCCACGGGGCGAATCAGCGGTCCTTTCACGGGCATCGCTCAAGAAGTTAAAGATCATCCCGGCCTGATTCGCGTCTATCTGGCTGGAAGCGGCGATGCCAACAGTCGGGTGACATCGGGTTTGGCAGTGCGTAAGGCGGGGCGGGTGGTTCTCGCAGTGCCTCTGGCAGCGCACGAGCGCAATCGGGTGAATCCGCCGCCCGCCAGGGACTGGTCCATTGAAGTGTGGCTGACCCGGGAATTGGCCGAGGGTGCCGAAATCAGCCTTTATCTCTTTCAGGCGGATGCCCCAGCCGACTCAGGGCAGGCCTTTACCATCCGCGTCGCCCGCCTTCTACCGACTGCAACTACACAGCCAGGGGAGCAGTGATAACGGCGCAGGCAAGGGAATCGGGAGGCTGTGACGTCTTACAGGTGCGTGGGCGGGATTGGATCGGCTCGCTGTGCGTGTTATGCTGCGAGGGGATGAGCAAGCGGCCCAATCTCCTGTTCATTTATACCGACGAGCAGGTCTTCAAGACGCTCGAAGCGTACGGCAATTCGCAAATCCACATGCCGAACCTGAATCGCCTGGCGCGGCAGTCGGTGGTGTTTGATCAGGCTTACGTTGTCCAGCCGATCTGCACGCCCTCGCGCTCGACGATGTTCACTGGGCTGTATCCGCATGCCAATGGGTGTGTGGATAACGGCATCGTGCTGCCTGAGGAGATTCCCTGTCTGCCAGAGATGATGCCGGGGGATTATGTCACCGCCCACTACGGAAAATGGCACCTGGGCGATGAGCTGTTTGCGCAGCACGGGTTTCAGCAGTGGATCGGGATTGAGGACAATTACAATCATCAGTTCACCCCCGGCCGCGATCGGAGTGTGCGATCCGGCTATCACCATTTCCTGATTGAAAATGGCCTGACGCCGAAAAAGGGCG
>CAZSJB010000573.1:0-1866 GCA_964606625.1 uncultured Tepidisphaeraceae bacterium
CGTTTGTTCAGCAGGTGAATCACGATTGGGATCGATACGGCTGCAATCCCAAGAAGCATGAGCGGGTTGAGAAACATTCTTTGCTGGTTATCCCTTGCAGGTCATGAAATCGAGCGTTATTTGGTCCTGCGGCGAAACGCTAGATAGGCACTCAACGCTTCGTGCAGCGGCTGAGCCGTATTCATCAGAACGTAATGACACTGCTGTCGCTCGCAGGCCAGGCGGATCCGATCGCAAAAATCATTCACTTCCTTTTGATAGCTTTTTCGAATGTCATGCGGACGGGTCATGATTTTGGGGATATTCTCCAGCCCTTCGAACTCGACCAGCCCATCAAATGGGAACTCCAGCTCAAAGGGATCCATGACATGCATGACGATTACTTCATTTCCCCCAAACCGCAGATGCTGAATCCCGCTGATGATGGATTGCTCATCATCGAAAAGATCGCTGATGAGAATCGTAATCCCCCGCCGTTTGACCTGGCCGGCAAGTTGATGCAGTACCTGTCCAATACTTGTCTGCTGGGTCGGCTGGAACGCAGCCAGCGTCGTCATGATGCTGTGAATCTGCCCCAGGTTGCCGGTGCGCGGAATGTGCGATTGCATCGCCACGTCGAAGATACCCACTGAGACTGCATCGCGCTGATTTAACACCAGATACGACAGGCACGCAGCAAGCTGGCGGGCATAGTCGAACTTGGTCAACTTCCCCGAACCATAGCGCATTGACTCGCTTCCATCGATCAGAATGTGGGCGACGTAGTTAGTCTCCTGCTCATATTGCTTGAGGTAATAGCGTTCAGTGCGACCGAGCACTTTCCAGTCAAGGTGACGGATGTCGTCACCTGGCACATACTCGCGGTGCTGCGTAAACTCGATGGAGAATCCATGAAACGGCGATTTGTGTTCGCCGGCCATATAGCCTTCAACGATATACCGCGCGTGCAGGCCAAGTGCTTCGGCACGATTGATCGCTTCTGGATCGAGCAGATCTTCAGCCATTCACTATGCTTCCGTGATGTGACGTCAGTAACCCGCGGCCAGATGCATCTGCATAGCCAACCGACCCATTAATACAGCTTCGCGTTCCTGGGAATCGTTTCGAGAATTTTCCGCGTAATGTCATCAGCACTGACCCCTTCGCTCTGCGCGGCGAAATTGGGTGTGATGCGATGGCGGAAGATGGGCAGGGCCACCGCAGCCACATCGTCACAACTTACGTGAAACTGCCCTTTCAGCATCGCGTGCGCCTTAGCAGCCATGATCAGATTAAGGCTAGCACGCGGCCCGGCACCCCAGCTCAACCATTTTTTGCAAAAGTCAAGGGCTTCGGGCGTCTTGGGACGCGTCACCCGCACGAGCTTTTCGGCATAGGCGTACACATGATCCGCCACAGGAACCTTTCGTACGGTCTGTTGCAGTTCAAGGATCTCTTTCTCACTGAGCACTGGCTGCACCTGCTCGAACTTCGTTCCGGTGGCCATCTTCATGATGGCTCGCTCCTCCGCCGATGTGGGGTAATCGACGAAGATCATGAACATGAAGCGGTCAAGCTGGGCTTCGGGCAGCGGATAGGTTCCTTCCTGCTCAATAGGGTTCTGGGTCGCCAGCACGAAAAACGGATTAGGCAGCGGGTAGTCCTGCCCGCCGACGGTCACCTTGCGCTCCTGCATGGCTTCGAGCATGGCAGCCTGCGTCTTGGGCGGTGTACGGTTGATCTCGTCAGCCAAAACGATGTTCGAGAAGATGGGACCCTTGAGAAACTTGAACTCGCGCTGGCCGGTCGCCGGGTCCTGATAGATCACCTCTGTCCCCGTAATGTCGCTGGGCATCAGGTCGGGTGTGAACTGGATGCGTTTGAACT
>CAZSJB010000574.1:0-1863 GCA_964606625.1 uncultured Tepidisphaeraceae bacterium
GGCTGAATCTGCTCAAGCAGATCCAGTTGCCGATCACTGGCGGGGAAGGTGGCGGGAAGGAGCAGTTGCTGGCTTTCCAGGGGGCCGCGGCTGACACGGGCAAACAACTCCTCGTATATGATCCGCTCATGCAAGGCATGCTGGTCGATGATGACCAGTCCGTCTTCGCTTTCGGCAACGAGATAGCTGTTATGAAGCTGGATCGCGGTGGGAGGCCGGCGATCGGCTGGCGGCAACACGGGGGCAGCCGGTGCAAAGGAAGGATCAGCTGCCGGTGGCTGGGCTGTGGCTTCGGATCGCGATCCGGGAACCGGAGGCTGGGAGGTTGAAATTTCTGACGGGGGAGGCGCCTGGCGGATGCCGGGGATTGGCAGAGGGGCGGTTGATGTTTCCGACGCGGTTTCACCGGGCCCATCCAGCGATTCCTTGAAAAACTCCGCCAGCCTGGTGCGCATGTCGTCGCGCTTGGCTTGCTCGGCCTCGGATCGCATCGGGATCGCCCGCGGCGTCAGGTCGCTGCCCAACAGGCACTCGCGCACTGCGCCCAGCACCAGGCCGTGAATTCGACCGCCGTCCTTGAAACGCACCTCGATCTTGGTCGGATGCACGTTCACGTCCACGTCCTGCGGCGGCATTTCCAGCAGCAGGATGGCCGCCGGATGGCGACCCGGTTCGGTCAGACCGCGATAGGCTTCTCGCAGGGCATGCATGATGAACTTGTCGCGGATGTGCCGGCCGTTGAGATACAGGTACTGGTACTTGGCAGTCGGCCGGGCCAGTTCCGGCAAGCCGATGATCCCGCGCAGGCGGATTTCGGCATCGCCTGTGTCGATGGGCAGCCGCTGCTCATGGAAATCCTTCGGCCAAGCCTGCAACAGACGGTCTTCCGCGGTGGTGGGGGGCAGATCAAGGGTCGTACGATTGTTGTGCAGCAGCTTGAAGGCGATGTCCGGATGCGGCAACGCCAGGCGCATGACCATATCGCTGATATGACCGTACTCGGTGCTGGGCCCGCGCATGAACTTGCGGCGAGCAGGGGTGTTATAGAAGAGGTTACGTACCTCAACGGTCGTGCCGACATTCCCGGCGGCGGCCTGGGGGTCGGAGATCGTTCCGCCGCGGTTGACGATTTCGTAGGCTGCGTCGTTGTCGGGGATGCGGCTGACAATGCGGGCATGGGACACCGATCCAATGCTCGCCAGCGCCTCGCCGCGAAACCCCATCGTCGCGATGCGGAACAGATCTTCGTCGGTCGTCAGTTTGCTGGTGGCGTGCGGGGCGAACGCCAGCGGCAGGTCCTCCGGGGCGATTCCCCGGCCGTTGTCGGTGATGCGGATCAGCGACAGCCCGCCATCCTCGACTTCGATGATGATCTGGGTGGATCCGGCATCGATGGCATTTTCGACCAGTTCCTTCACCACCGAAGCCGGGCGCTCGATCACCTCGCCTGCCGCAATGCGGTTGACCAAGGATGCAGGAAGTTGCTGGATGCGGCTGGCAGACATCGATGATGATGTTACTGGTTACGGGTGACTTGTCACTCGCAGGGCATCCCAGGGGGACGGAGCGCCGGCGAATGGGGAATTGCCGCCCTTCACGGGTGTTCCGAGTGATCAGTAACTGGCATAAATCCCCCAGTTCCAAATGACAACATGCACATCCTTCCTATAATTATTCCATGCCTTCCCCACGCCGTTTGTATATGGACAACGCCGCCACGAGTTTTCCCAAGCCGAAGGCGGTAATGGATGCAATGACCCGGTATGCCACGGAACTGGGCGCCAGCGCCGGCCGCGGAGCGTACCATGAAGCCGTCGAAACGGCTGCCCTGATCGCCACCTGTCGCCAGCGGCTGAACACCCT
>CAZSJB010000575.1:0-1856 GCA_964606625.1 uncultured Tepidisphaeraceae bacterium
GCTGAGCCTTAAGCAGTTCGCCGAGTAGATGGCTACGATCCGTCGCGTCGCTGCGGCTGTGGATCGGGAAGCGTAACCCGGAACCACAGATGAACACGGATGAACGCAGATTCTGATTTTGGATTTTAGATTGCGGATTTTGGATTGTGTTTTCTTAAGGCTTGAAGCTTCTTTGGAACTTGGAGCTTCGCCGACATGTAGGGCAGGCTATTGCCTGCCGCACCTGATGCGCAGCCGATTCCGGCACGCAATAGCGTGCCCTACATTCTCACCTTGTCACCACCCACTGCTTACTCGTCACACACGCGCGTGAAACCGCGCCCCCGCTCCGGGGGCTGACTGTTCAACCACAACCGCCTTCCCCGCAGCCATCTGCTCGTACAGCGAGCGGTACTGGTCAATCATGCGGCTTTGGGCGAAGTAGCTGAAGGCTTCGGTGCGTGCGCGGTCGCTGATCTGCCATTGCAGGCCGACATCGGTGCGCAGATCGAGCACGCGCTGCGAGAGCAGGCGCGGATGGGCCTTGGGGACCATCAGCGCCGTATGGCGATCTTCCAGCAGCTCCGACGCCGTGGGCGTCGCAACCGAGACGATCGGCAGCCCAGCCGCCATGGCTGTGGCGATCGGCAGCGTGTCGACCACGCCGTCGGCTGTGTTGAGGACGATATCGGCTGCCGCCAGCATCGCCTCATAGGCGATCGGTTGGCCCAGCCGCCGCTCAGCCAGGCACACAACCCTTTCATCCTCCATCACGCGCGCGAAATGCGCGATCTGCTCAGCCTGCGGGCCACGCCCCCACAGCAGCGCTTTGTAGCACGGCTCGAGGACGCGCAGGATCGACATCACCCATACGACCAGCCGGTGGTTGGCTTGCGGTGTGCTTTCGCCCACGGCTGCCAACACCACATCCTGCTCCTCGAATCCCAGCGCCGCCCGCAGCGATCGATCCCGCCGCTGGTTGACGCGGGCAAACTCAACGCCCGGGCGGATCAGATGGCACCGCTCCAGCGGAATCCCGCGCTCGACAGCCAGCCGGTGCATCGTCGCCGTCGGGCAGACGACCTGCACATCGGCATGTGCCATGACGGCTCGCGCCAGGCGGATCGCCGATTTCAGGCCCGTCGCCGGCGGCGTGAAGACAACGCGCGGGCTCATCGTGACAGCTTGCGCCAGGCTGGGCGCGTCCCAGGCATGGACGATGTCAAAGCCGGCGGCTCGGCGATGCTGGAGCGTGGTCAGCAAGGCGGCCCAGGGCGAGCGGCTGGTCGACCTGCGAACCATCACATCGAAGCCGTCGCCGAGATTGTCGCAAAGCTGCTCGGCAGTGCGGGCGGCTTCGTAGCCGGCAACGGGGGAATAGAGCTGGCAAACCCGAATCATCGCCGCCATAGCCTAGCCGCACGGGCAGGCTCGACCAAGTGGGACTCACGCGAAGGTGCGAAGGGGGAAAGGAGCGACGAAGCGACGAAGCGACGGAGGGGAAGCCCACCAGGCACATTCCTTCGCAGCCTTCGCAGCTTCACGTGAGCCCTTATCCGAGATGTGCTATCATGTTCCGAATCGTGACCAACGAGCTCACACAATCCTCCGGACCCGCCGTTCTCCCTGCCGATCCAGGCGAGTTTTACCGCCAGGGAGCCGACGTGGCCCTGCCCGACCGCCCAGCCGATACCCCAACGGCACTGGAGAAACTCGGGCCCGCACCCTTCCCCCGCGGCAAGTTCCCCTTCCTCGGATTCCTCGCCAGCGTCTACGACCACGTCGCCGCGCACGCCCGCCAGCGCGGCTCGAACAACAGCCGCTAGTGTTGTGTCTCAACCTGTTTGCATCTTATCGAGGACCGCCCGCGCGCGTCG
>CAZSJB010000576.1:0-1855 GCA_964606625.1 uncultured Tepidisphaeraceae bacterium
GCAGCTTCGCACGGATATCGCCTTCCGCGTGATCGCCGATCACATCCGCTGCCTGACATTCGCGCTGACCGACGGCGCCGTCCCCAGCAACGAAGGGCGCGGCTATGTCCTGCGGCGCATCCTGCGGCGGGCGGTGCGCTTCGGCCGCCAGCAGCTCGAGCTGCGTGATCCGTTCCTGCACAAGCTCGTGCCCGTGGTCGTGGATGTCATGGGCGAGGCCTTCCCCGAACTCAAGACCGATCCCAACCGCGTCATCGAGATCATCAAGGACGAGGAAGTCAGCTTCGGCCGCACACTGGATCGGGGGATTCAACTGTTTGAGGAAGCGGCTGAGCGGTCCCACGAGACCAGGCGCATCAGCGGCGAGGATGCCTTCAAGCTGCACGATACCTACGGCTTCCCGGTAGATTTGACGCAGATCATGGCAGCCGAGCGCGGCATGACCGTCGACATCGCCGATTACGAGCGCTTGATGGAAGAAGCCCGCGAAAAGGCACGTGCCGGCGGGAAGGAAGGCGCCTCGCGCCTGTTCACCCTGCCACCGGATGTGCTGGCTAAGCTGGCAGAGAAGGGCGTCGTCCCGACGGACGACTCAGCCAAGTACAACGCCCAGCCGATTGGCGCGACCGTTGTCGGCATCTGGGATGGCGAGCGGCTGATTGATGAGACGCATGGCTCGGAGGCGGCCGGCCAGGGCGTCGCCATCATTCTCGACAAAACCAACTTCTACGCCGAAATGGGCGGCCAGGTCGGCGACAGCGGCGAGCTGCGCAGCGATAGCGCCGTCATGGCCGTCGCCACGACGCGCTCAGCCGGCGGATATATCCTGCATGTCGGCAACATGATCGAAGGCCACCTGCGCGTCGGCGATCATGTCACAGCCACGCTGGCTGGCGTGCGCCCGCGCACCGAGAAGAATCACACAGCCACCCACCTGGCCAACTGGGCCCTGCGCGAGGTGCTGGGCGATGGCGTGCAACAGAAAGGCTCGCTGGTCGATCCCGACAAGCTGCGTTTCGACTTCACGCACACCAAAGCTCCCGAGCCAGCCGAACTAGAACGTGTCGAGCAACTGGTGAACCAGTGCATCGAGAAGCAGATGCCGGTGTACGCCGAGGAAGCTCCCCAGGAGCAGGCGCTGAAAATCAACGGCTTGCGGGCGGTCTTCGGTGAGAAGTATCCGCCTATGGTGCGTGTCGTGTCGATCGGGGTGCCCGTAGGCGAGTTGCTCAAGTCGCCCGACAAGGCCGATTGGCGGCAGTATTCGATCGAGTTCTGCGGTGGCACGCATCTCAAGAATACAGCCGATGTCGGCCGGTTCGTCATCACCGCAGAAGAATCTGTCAGCAAAGGCGTGCGGCGTATCGTCGCCCTGACCGGCGATGCCGCATCGGAGGCACAGGCCCTGTCCCAACAGGTGAATCAGGCCATCGACCGCGCCCGAAAAACTCCTGAGCCAGAGCTTCAGCCGGCGATCAGCGAACTGTCGAAGCTGCTGACCTCGCCAAACCTGCCCCTGCTGGCCAAGCGGCGCGGACAGGCGGCGGTGGCTGAGCTTCAGGCGAAGCTGAAGCAATGGGAAAAGGCCCAGAAGGCGGCCGGCGCCGAGGGCATCGATGTTGTCGCGGCGGCAGGGGAGCTGCTGGGCAAAGCGGAAGATCTGGGTGGCGGCAAGCTCATCATTGGCGAAATCGCCGGGGCCTCTGACGACCAGCTTCGCAGCGCCATGGACTCGCTGAAAAAGAAAGCCGGCAGTTACGCCATCATGCTCGCCAGTGCCGGCAACGCAAAAGTCAGCTTCGTGGCAGCCGTCAGCGATGATCTGATCGCCAAGGGCCTCAAAGCTGGTGACTGG
>CAZSJB010000577.1:0-1843 GCA_964606625.1 uncultured Tepidisphaeraceae bacterium
GATGTCGGCCACCTGTTCTGCGTTGGCGAAGACCCAGCCGGCGTGATTCGCCGCTATCCTGACGAAATCGCCCACGTTCATCTCGAAGACATCGGTTCGAATCGTGTCCATCAACACCTGACGCCCGGCCAGGGTGCGATCGATTTTGCATCCATCTTCACGGCCTTGCGTGAGATCGATTACGGCGGCTGGGTAACCGTCGAACTGTATCCCTACGAAACTACCGCTGCCGGCGTTGCCCGGCGCGCGTGGGATCACCTTCAGCCAATTCTTGCAGGCATCGACCGCTGACAGGATTGAAATACGGCGATCACTTCACGGTTGGATGCCCCATTCACTGGAGCAGCACCAGGGAGTGTTCGCGGCAGGCGGCAGCTTGTTTGGCTGAGTGGCGGCTGTGTTTTCGCCAAGTGTGGATGATGCAGTCATGCCATGAGCATCATCAGTGCGATGACGCCGCCGATGGCGCCGCAGATGATCCCGGCGATGGCCATGCCACGACCACCGCCTTCAGTACCGCTTTGGCTGAGTTGTACCAAGCCGATGATGCCGAACACGATCGCGAGGATGGGCGTGATTATGGTGCAGAAAGCCGGGATGCTGATGATCCCCAGCACCAGGCTGGCGACACAAAAGCCATTGCTTGTGCCCGAGGCTTCGAGGGTAGTGCCTTCCATGGTGAAAGGCATTCCACATGCGCGGCAGTTGTTGGCGGTGATGGGGCTGAGGGAATTGCACCGGGGGCACTTGATCTGCTGGCGGCCGGTGTCGTCACGGACGATCCGTGGGGCACGGTCGCCGGCTGCGGCGTAAGCGTGGACGGGGTGCGGGTTTTGCTTGATGATCTTGCCGGTCATCGGATCAATGAGCCGGCCGTATCGGTCGAGGATGGGAATAACGATCGTATTGCCGCAGGTGGGGCACTGGCCTTCCTGAGCGGCCATGGCTTCGACGGCTTCCAGTCGGCTGGAGCAATAGCCGCAGTTGAACCCATATCGTTTGCCGCCCGTGCGGGATTGAAACCCGGCTCCGGCAGCCGAAGGCGCATTGGAAGTGGGTCGTGTACCGGCTGCGACATCCGCCGTGGCCTGTGCGGGAACGCGCAACGTCGTCATACACGTCGGACAGCGCACCAGTTGACCGGCTTGCTGTGGCTCAGCCGATAACTGTGTCTTACAGGCATGGCACGGAAATACGATCATGAACCCGCGGGCAATCGTACGCACCCCCGCATGTTTTGGAAAGTCCCGGAGATACGGCGCGGCCACCTCGATAGATAACAAGCGCAGCAAAGAGTATCAGCGGGTATACTCAGCGCGCATGCGGGCACTGAACTGGCTGAACCAGTTACTCGATTTCTGCTATCCGCCGAACTGTGCAGCCTGCGGCCAGATGGCATCAGCGCTGTTATGCGACGAATGCGATGGGGCGTTGACCGAACTGACGCAGGCGCCGGCATGTGGATGGTGTGCAGCACCCTTGGGAGAGGGCGCCGCTTGTCCCTTCTGCCAGGGGCAGGGGTTGCGACCGCTCCAGCGGGTCGTTGCGCTGGGGCGATTTGATGATCCGCTGAAGGGGCTGATCCACCAAGTCAAGTATCATCATCGCTGGACGCTGGCTGAGGCACTGGCCGATCGGCTGGTACAGTCGGAGACGGTTAAAGGCCTGTTGACGGAGGCCGATTGCCTTGTACCGGTGCCGCTGTACCGATGGCGACAGGTGGCGCGGGGATACAACCAGGCTGCGGTTGTTGCCCGGCACCTGGGGCGGCGCTGCCGCATCCGTACCGCAGAGCCGGCGATTCGTTGGCGTCATACCGAAACCCAGACCCATCTGCATTCGC
>CAZSJB010000578.1:0-1836 GCA_964606625.1 uncultured Tepidisphaeraceae bacterium
AAGACGTCCCAGAACAGTACCGGACTTGGCTCGGGGGCATAGCCGGTCATGCCGATCTGCTCGACGCGCTGCTGGATCTTCTCGTTCAGCGTCCCCGCAGCCGCCAGGCCGGCGATGTCCCCCTTCACGTCCGCGATGAACACCGGCACACCCAAGCGCGAAAACCCCTCAGCCAATACCATCAGCGAAACGCTCTTACCCGTCCCAGTCGCCCCCGCCACCAGCCCGTGGCGATTGCCATACCGCGCTAGCAGATGAACCGGCTGAGCCCCCTTACCAATCAGAATGCGATCCACGATAGTTCACCTCGGTTGTTTGGTCCGATGGTAACGGATCGCAGGGTGGGGGCAAACCGCTGATATAACCCGTGTCACGCGAAAAAACGACCGCGAATAACCGACCACCTGAAGCGAGTCCGGCGATTCCTGCTAATTGGCTTATTGTCTTATTGGGAGACCCAATAGCTGGCGAAGGTTTTCGACCACGGCACCCGCACTTCGCGCACGCGTTTCATCCAGCCGGATTCTTCCAGGATGTGTTCGTGGAACGGATTGAGGTAAATCATGCGGAGTGGCCGGGGATTGACCTCCATGCTTTGCCGGATGCGTTCGATCATGGCGCGCATGGTGTCATCGCCAAACGGGTTAAACAGGTAGAACGCGGTTGCATCTGTGTAATCGGCGAAGGCGGCATCGACGATCTGCACTTCGGCGGGAGATTGCGCGCCGCGCAGCGATTGCAGGTTGGCTCTGGCTTTGGCGGCCAGATCCGCGCAAAGCTCGATGCCCACGCACCGGGCGATCCGCCTGCGTGCCAGCAGGCATAGCGCGCGGCCCATGCCACAGCCGATATCGAACACGACATCGTCCGGGCGCAACTCCAGCACGTTCAGACACCGGATCAGGAACGGATAATCACACGGTTCGTACTCCCCGGCATCGCTGAAATGCCCCTTCGGCTGGGGAACCGCGACTGCCCGACAGTCGATCCCAAGGGCGCGCTCGATGGACCCATCGATGATTTGCCGTGCGATCGTCTTGCCCATCCGGACAATTCGCATCCGATGGATCCGATTATGCCATGAGACGGCGGCGATGTCCGTCCCCATATATCCCTCACTTGTTTTGCACAGATTCCCCCTGTGGACCTTCCCCGTTGAGGGCACCGAGTATAGGCTGACGCCATCCGGATCGCGTCGCAATTTTGCTTCGTCAGATCCGGGTTTTCCATATCAGCTGTTAAAATGGAAAATCTGAAACAATTAATCCGCGCGACAACGGTTTCTCGATCGCACATAGAAGTCAGCGCATCGACCGGCCATGGCTGGCCAGCCCACTGAAACGGGTGCGATGAATGACCGTTCGCAGTATCGCCCCAAGCGTCACCCCCCAAGGCTGGAGAAGTAGCCGCGATACCACAGGGAGGCTGCGGCGAGGATGAAGAGGATCGCCACTGGGAGCAGCGCAAGGAGTTGGCGCCGCGTGGGGCCAGCGCAAAACGCCCGCAGACTGGCGATGCCCAGCACGGCAAGCAGCGGATATTGAAGCAGTCCGGCTGAGCTGACCCAGTCGCGTAGACGGGCGTTGGCGTCCATCCGGGCGATGTTGGCTTGCATCTGCTGGCGCTCCGCCGGCGTCAGGTCGCGGGTGACCGGAGCACCTGATGCATCCTGCGGACCGTAGGCCTGCCGCCACCGGGCCTCATCCAGGGGCATGGCCCGCCACGTCCCCACATCCAGCGGATGATTACGTGGCAGGTAGGAACCCGCAGCGACGTTGAGATACTCCACACGGGCGGCGATGAACCCTGTAATAAGGGCCAGGGCATACAGCAGGA
>CAZSJB010000579.1:0-1834 GCA_964606625.1 uncultured Tepidisphaeraceae bacterium
TTTGCTGGCGAATCGACGTTTGCCAGCACCCATCCGCTTCGCGTGCAGTTCTTCACCGTTGCCGACAACACTGGGTTTGTCGCCGAGGCGCCGATCAAGACCATTGTCAAGGGGATGGGTAAGGTCGATTATCGCGCAACGGTGATCGATCCCAGCCGCCTGAAACTGTCGCCTCTGTGGCGCTTCGTGCCTGCGATCGAGGAGCAGGTTGCGATATCGGCCTGGCAGGATAGCCCATAGCGCGTCTTCCTGGAGCGGGGCAATCACAGGGTTGGCAGGGGGGATGAAGCGTTCCGCGTCTCGGCACTACAAATCCGACCGGGTATTCTGCTATGATTCGTGGCCATTCGATTTGATCAGTGGTCGTGGTGGTCGGGTTTGCCATGCAGCGGATGTACCTGATATTGTCGATACTGGGGTGGACGTGGCTGGCCGTGGTGCTGGTGGGGTGGGCAATTTTCGCAAAGCGGCAGGAGGCTGCACGCGAGCGCGCGAACGGAAGCGAGCATGAATAACAATCCGGATCCTTCGATGCATCAGCAATGGGAGCGGGAGGCGGTGGACCATATCGAGCAGGTCCTCACCGCGGATGAGCGTCTGCGCCTGGATACGCGTCAGGGCAGCCGCATGGCCAAGGGGCTGGATCGCCAGGTCCGGCGCATTGACGGCGGGGTCGATCTCAAGCGCCTGATGAGCCAGATGAACCTGCCCGACCGCGAGCTGGAAGCCCGCATGCCGACCGGACAGGGGCTGGAAGCGACTTTTTATCAGCGAAAATGGCTGTTCCTGAAAACGCCGGTTGCACAGGTGAAGGTTCTCTGTGTCTCACCGACCAAGCAATTGCTCCGGGGCGAGCTGCCCCAGCCGATCGGCCTGGGGCAGTTGCAGAAGATGATCAGTGCCATCCCGCCGCTCGGGGGTGTGCCAATGACCCTGATTGTCGTCTCCACCAGCGGATTTACGCTCGAATCGCATGAACTGGTCGATCGCCGCGCCGACCGGACACTGATCCTCATGGAGCCTAACGAAGGGGGCGGCTGGTCGATTCATGGCCGGCCGGAAGTGCAGTCTCTGACGGATCTGCTTGATCCTGAGGATGATGCGCGCAAGTTGCAGCGCATCCGGGATGCCATCGCGGATGCCGAATCGGAACTGCTCACCAGCGGGATTACGGGCGATCGAATCGCCGGAAAAACACAACTTCCGATACAAATGGTCGATGCCGAGCTAAAATCATGGGCAAAGGCCCGGCCAGGCCTGCTCGCCAGGCGGATTGATGGACGCCTGGTGGTCTTTCGCGAAGGGACCATGCCCGAGCCCGTCGCGGCTGCCTAGAAAGCAAACATGCCCCTCATGGACCGCATCAAGTCGCTGTTTTCCCGCAAGGGCGAGACGGAGAAGAAAATCGCCTTTCTGTCCGAGCGTCGCACCTCGCTGACCCTCAAGCGCGACCAGATGTACGAGGACATGGCTACCTTCGAAAAGCAGGAAGCCATGCTCCGTCGGCAGTTCAGGGAAGCTGCCGGCGCCATCACAAAAAAGCGGGTGACGCAGCAATTGCTCCAGCTTCGCAAGGATGTCGAGCGGCGCCAGCAGATGATCGATGTGCTGAACCGGCAGATCAATGTCGTCAGCACGCATCTGCATAATCTGGAACTGGTTCAGCAGGGCGAACGGGCAGAGTTGCCTGATTCTGAAGAGCTGACGGCTGATGCGGTCGCAGCCGAAGAAATGCTCGCCCAACTGGAAGCTGATGCGGAACTGGCTGACACGCTCTCCGGCACGGCCGGAATCGGCAACATGAGTCCCGAAGAGCAGGCGCTGTTTGATGAAC
>CAZSJB010000580.1:0-1833 GCA_964606625.1 uncultured Tepidisphaeraceae bacterium
CCGATGGCCGGAATCAAATCGATCCAGGTGCTCCAGGACGCTCACCCACGTCTGCTGGAACAGGTCTTCGGCGCGATGTTCGCTGCCGCTGAGGCGCATCAGGTAGCGCATCAGCGGTTCGTAATACCGCCGCGCCAGTTCCTCGCCGGCGGAGATTTCTCCATCCGCCAACCGCTGGACCAACACCTCGTCCGTCACCACACCGTCATGGTCGACGGTTTGAGGTTGTCGGAACGGGATGGCGGTCATACGGCTTGTCATGAGCTATAACGCCGGAGGCAGCAGAATATTACGTGGCTGATTATTGCCGTCTCCCCAGACCTATGCCACTGAAAAGCGGATTATACCGCGGGACCGCTTCCCCTGCGCGCACGCCGGCGCGCCCCGCCGGCAAAGGGAAATCGGACCCTCCTACAGCCCTATCCACCCTGATTTGAGGGAAAAATGCCCCCGCCTCCCTGTTATGCGCCCAATCCTCGCACGAAACGCGCACCGCAGCCCAATAGAAAAGGGAGCACCGGTAAACCGATGCTCCCTGACATGGATGTCATATTCTCGGGGGTATCCGCTGGAATCAGTAGCGGTAGTGTTCCGGCTTGTAGGGCCCTTCAACCGGGACGCCGATGTACTCAGCCTGCTCAGGCGTGAGCTTGGTGAGATTCACGCCCAACTTGTCCAAGTGAAGGCGGGCGACCTTCTCATCGAGGATCTTCGGAAGGACATACACCTTATTCTCGTACTTGTCGTTGTTGGTCGCCAGCTCGATCTGGGCGATCGTCTGGTTCGTGAACGACGCGCTCATTACGAAGCTCGGATGCCCCGTGGCACAGCCGAGGTTCAGCAGACGCCCCTCCGCCAGGATCAGCACCGAATGACCATCGGGGAACGTCCAGGCATCGTATTGCGGCTTGATGTTGGTCCTCTTGATGCCCGGCACCTTCTTCAAGCCAGCCATGTCGATTTCGTTATCGAAGTGACCGATGTTTCCGACGATGGCGTTGTGCTTCATCCGGGCCATATGGTCGGCAGTGATGATGTTGAAGTTGCCGGTGGTGGTGATGAAGATGTCAGCCTTGTCGACCCAGTTCTCGAGGGTATCGACCTGGTAGCCTTCCATGGCGGCCTGCAGGGCGCAGATCGGGTCGATCTCGGTCACGACCACTCGGCAGCCCTGGCCCTTCAATGCCTGGGCACAGCCCTTGCCGACATCGCCATACCCGCAGACCACCGCGATCTTGCCGCTGAGCATCACGTCCGTTGCGCGGAACAGGCCGTCGATCAGCGAATGGCGGCAGCCATACAAGTTGTCAAACTTGCTCTTGGTGACACTGTCGTTCACGTTGATGGCGGGGAACAGCAGCGTGCCCTTCTTCTGCATCTCGTACAAACGATGCACACCGGTCGTCGTCTCTTCGCTGACGCCGCGGCAGTTCTCCGCCACCTTCGTCCACCGCTGAGGATTCTCCGCAATCGTCCGGGCCAGCAGTTGCAGGACAACCTTGAACTCCTCGTTGTCGGTCGTTTCCGGCCCGGGCACCTTGCCGGCTTTCTCAAACTCAACGCCCTTATGGATCAGCAGCGTCGCATCGCCGCCGTCGTCCACGATCTGGTCCGGCCCCAAGCCGCCGCCGAAATCCAGCGCCCGCTCGGTGCACCACCAATATTCTTCCAGCGTCTCGCCCTTCCAGGCGAACACCGGCACGCCCTGCGGATTGTCAGGCGTTCCGTTGGGCCCGACCACCACAGCCGCGGCTGCGTGATCCTGCGTGCTGAAAATATTGCACGAACACCACCGAACCTCGGCTCCCAGCGCCACCAGCGTCTCGATCAGCA
>CAZSJB010000581.1:0-1829 GCA_964606625.1 uncultured Tepidisphaeraceae bacterium
TCTACAATCTCCAGGAGGATCCATCCGAACGAAAAGACCTCCGTGCCGAGCACCCGGACCTGGCCAAGGAACTGGCAAGCGTGATGGCAAAAACCACCGCGATGGAGTGAGGAGCGGGGAAGACAGAGGGAAGAAGGCCGTCTTTTGCAACTTCTACGTTTGCCCTGCACGGGCGAGGGCGCCCGTGTCACGATGGGACGATTCAGCAGTGCGCCCGCGAAGGCGCAAGCGATGCACGCCCCCCGTTACGCACGAATCACCAATCACCCATCACTCACTCCTCCGGTTTCAACGTCCACTTCGGCGACTGGCCGAAGAACCGGCAAGGGTTGTTGTAGAAGATCTCGCGGCATTCGCGCTCGTCGTGGCCGCGGCGGCGATATTCCAGCAGCGTGTCGCTCAGCGTGCTGGGGCTGCTTTCACCCCAGTCGGCTGCCGAGTTGACGACGATCATTTCCGGCCCGAACTGCTCCAGGATGTCGGCGCCGCGTTGCGGAGTGACCTTGCTGATCGGATAGATCGTCAGCCCAGCCCAGAATCCGTTATCCCGCGCCATGCGGATGGTGTGCTCCTCGCAGTGGTCGATCAGCACCCGCTCGGGACGGATACGGGGATCGTTTTTCAGAATGTCGATGATGATGCGCGTGCCCTTGTGTTTGTCCGCCAGGTGTGGGGTGTGGATCAAGATAAGCTGATCATGTTTCGCAGCCAGATCGACCTGTTCCTCGAAAATGGTGATCTCGTTGGCTGTGTTTTTGTTCAACCCGATCTCGCCGATGCCCAGAACGGTTGGACGATCCAGGAACTCCGGAAGAATCTGGATTACCTCGCGCGACAGCTCGACGTTGTCGGCTTCCTTGGCGTTGATGCAGACCCAACTGTAGTGCTGGATGCCATAGCGGGCGGCCCGTTGCGGTTCGACATCCGCCAGGTGGCGAAAATAGTCATAGAAACTGGCAGCCGAGGTCCGGTCAAACCCAGCCCAGAACGCCGGCTCGGAAACGGCCACCACCCCCGCCCTGGCCATGTAGAGGTAGTCGTCCGTGGTGCGCGAGACGCAATGAATATGGGGATCAATCAGCTTCATCGGGATGAAAGATTCGGTGTAACAAGGAGATAGCCACTCATCAGCACTTCCAGCGACGCGCCTGCCGCGTGTCCGCTTATTCCGAGCGATCGGACAGCAGCATCTGGACTTGTTCAGCGCGGTTGGCTGACTGCGTCAGGACGATCTGCATCGCCTGTCGCAGTTCCGCCAGACGCGGATCGTCCTTGGCATTGCCGCCCAAGGCGCGGTCGATGCGATCGAAATCGGCCGCCAACGAGAGAATGTGCCACCGCATCTGCTGGTACTGATGATCCATGATGTTGTTATCAGATTGCATGACAGGTTTGATTGTAGTCACGGAGGGAAGCACATCCATACGAAGGGTGCTGCCTCATCTCAACGGATGAGCTAAAACCACCGGCTGCATGTCTGGGAGTGGATGGAATAGCCGGAATTCATTTGATCTTTTCGAAAACTGAATCGTAAGATGAAGTTGCCGCCTGACGGTGGCAGGTCAGTTGCAGATGCGGATCTGGCGGCTGACCAGGACGTTCCCGCAGGGGCGCCTGCGGGAGTGGGAGCCCGGCGGCGGGCAATTAGCGGGTCATACCCGGTCCGAGGCCCGACAAGAATGCGAAACGCAATTGTCGAATCGGCCGATATCGCTCGCGAACGTATCCGCGACGGCTTGGCAGGACCCGAGCGAAGATGCGCAAGGCATCGAAGTGCTCACTGAAAGGGAGGTGATCCGTGACCATTTATGACTGTATGCGAGGGCTGC
>CAZSJB010000582.1:0-257 GCA_964606625.1 uncultured Tepidisphaeraceae bacterium
CGGCCCAAGCTTAGGGCAGCCGATTCAAACGCACGGTTACGGTACGCCGACAAAGTGTTATCTCGATCATCTGGTCGGCAGCCGCGATAATGCAGCCCATAAAGCGCCGGCAGGAAGACCAGGTGCAATGCGGCTTTTGCCCGAGATCAGCGCTATGCGCTGCAGCAAGCGATGTGCCCGTACTTCAGGAGATAGGGCTACGGAGAGACTGCCAGCCGCTTGAGCGCACAACTGCATCAGCCCTGCCGGCACAAGTG
>CAZSJB010000582.1:267-1814 GCA_964606625.1 uncultured Tepidisphaeraceae bacterium
TCTCTCTCAGGTCTTGGCCTTATCTTGATGGACCGCCTTGTGGTGCTCGCCATGCGCGTCGCGTAGGATTCCGATGCCGCCCCAGGCGGCGACGCCGGCGACCGCGATACCGACCACGAGATCGGGCCAGTTGCTGCCCAGCCACCAGACGAGACCGCCTGCGACGAGAATACCGCCGTTCGAAATGAAGTCGTTGAGACTGAAGGTGTTGGCCGCCCTGACGTTCACGTCCGGATCCTCGAGCCGACCAAGAAGCCAAATGCAGATGCCGTTCACGACCGCTGCAATGAAGGCCATGGAAATCATGAGCGGGCCGAGCGGTTCGGAGCCGGTGTAGTAGCGGCGAACAGCATCGATCAGGATGCCAGCCGCGAAGATCAGCAGCAGCCCTCCCGACACGTTGGCGGCCCCACGTTTCCATTTGTCCGAACGGGACAGGGCGAAAAGGATGATGGCGTACACGAAGCTGTCGGAGGTGTTGTCCAGACCGTTGGCGATCAGCGCACTTGAGTCGCCCAATGCGCCTGTCGCAAAAAAGCCGATGGCAATGGCCGCATTCAGCAGCAGAACCGTCCAGAGCGTACGGCGCTGACGTTCATCCGGATCCTTTGGCAGTTCTTTGGTCATCAGGTTCGCCTCCGTTCGTGCTGGCCGTCGGATCAAGGCGGCCTCATCTGCCCTGCATGCGCAAGCCACTCGATCCTCGCCAGAAAAGAAGCAGCCTGCTGCCCCAAGAATCGGCCGAGAGGCAGTTTTAATTCCTTTAGTCACTAGAGGTTCAAGGGCTGCGCCCGGATTCATGTCTAGACGCCGCGCGGGGCGAGCAGGATCAGGGCCGCGCCCGCAAGGCAAACGACGCCGCC
Source organism: uncultured Tepidisphaeraceae bacterium (assembly GCA_964606625.1). Classification (GTDB taxonomy): domain Bacteria; phylum Planctomycetota; class Phycisphaerae; order Tepidisphaerales; family Tepidisphaeraceae; genus CALEKX01. The sequence continues at coordinate 1,131 of CAZSJB010000582.1, forward strand.
TGTGAGGTCCCAGTGGTCGGGTCGCTCGCCTTCGGCCAGCCACATCCAGAGCACGGACGCCACGATGTAGACGCCCCCGTAGGCTGCGTAGGCGCGCCCGGCGAAGGCCGAGTCGATCTGCGCCAGGAGCCAGCCAAAGGCGATCAGGCTCGCAACGCCCGGAACCAGCCAAACCGCCGAGGCGCCGAGGCGCCACCAAGCCCAGATCGCGAAACAGCCCGCAATCTCGGCCAGAGCCGCGGCGGCATAGATCGCCAAGGTCGGCAGCGCCGTCATTCGGCGGCCCCGGACGTCCTGTGGTCCTGCGCGCAATGTGAATGATCGCTCAGCACCTCGATCACGCGGCAGTCGGCCACGGTGCCCTGTGCGCACTGCGTGATCATGCGCTCGAGTTCTGCCTTCAGCGCCGTGAGCCGCGCGATCCGGGCCTTGACGGCGGTAAGCTGTTTCTTCGCGATGACGTCGGCGGCTGCGCAGGATTGATCGGGCTTGTCGGAGAGGCTGAGAAGGTCCCGGATAGCGTCCAGCGGAAACCCCAGCTCGCGCGCGTGGCGGATGAAAGCCAGCCGATCCAGTGCCGACTGCCCATAGAGCCGCTGGTTCCCGGGGCTGCGCTCGGGCACCGGCAAGAGCCCGATCTGCTCGTAGTAGCGGATCGTCGGAACCTTCACGCCGGCCGCTTCG
>CAZSJB010000583.1:0-1813 GCA_964606625.1 uncultured Tepidisphaeraceae bacterium
GCGATGATCAGCACACTGCACACCGCATTGGCGATCTTGCTCCAGATGATCCCCTGCTCCCAGCCCTGCGCCGCTCCATAGGCGTACCAGCTCAACCCGGTGACCAACGCGATCAGCAGCACGGCTGGAACAAAAATAGCGGAGATGCGATCCGCCAGCCGCTGCACGGGTGGTTTGCTGCTTTGCGCGGTTTCCACCAGCTTGACGATCTGCGACAGCGCCGTCTCCGACCCCGTTTTCTGCACGCGCACGACCAGCCGGCCATCCTTGTTGATGGTCCCCCCGATCACCTGATCCCCCACATTTCGCAGCACCGGCAAGGGTTCGCCCGACAGCATCGCCTCATCGACGGTCGATCGGCCGGCGATCACTTCCCCGTCGATCGGAATGCGATCTCCCGGCCGCACCAGCACGCGATCTCCCACAGCCAACTGCTCCACCGGAACCTGGTGGGCCTGATCCTGATCATCCAGACGCAGCGCCGTCGAAGGGGCCAGCTCCATGAGCTCGCGAATGGCGGACCCAGCCTTCGTACGTGCCCGCGCTTCCAGCCAATGCCCCAGGCTGATCAGACCCAGCAGACCGACCGATTCCGTGAAGTACAGGTAAATCTGCTGCTCGCCTGTCACTGGGTGATACATGCGCCACCAGCCCAGGACATACTCCGACCCCAGCAGCGCCACCAGGCTGTATCCATACGCCACCGACGCGCCCATCGAAATAAGCGTGTCCATGTTGCTCGTCCCGCGGCGCAGGGCACTCCATGCCCCCTTGTAAAATCCCCAGCCAACGAAAATGATCGCCACCGTCGCCCCGGCTGCCATTACCCACGGCATCCAGTGGGAACGCGGCAGCGTCCAGTGAGCAAGTTCCAGCGGCGCCCAAAGGACCACCCCCAGGATTGCCCGCCATTTCCAGGAATTGGCGTGACGAATCTGGTGTTGCAGACGCGCTTCTTCAACATTGCCAACCGCCAGGGACGGCGCCTCGGGGGTGGCCTTGTACCCGCTGGCAGAGATGGCTTCGGCGATTTGCTCAGGGGTGACCTTGCCTTCTTCGTATTGCACCACCGCTCGCTCGCGCGCCAGATTCACGCGACAGGCTTCCACCCCGGGCAGTCGTTCAGCCGCCTTCTCCACCCGTGCCACGCAACTGGCGCAATGCATCCCTTCGATCGAAAAAGCTGCTTCGTGAAGCGTCCCCGCAGGTTGGGTCACAGTGGTCATATCTCTCGATTCTAGGCTCACCGGGCGAAAACCCGCAATTTCAGGATCTCAGGCTCGGTCACGGAGCGTTTACCACGGATCTGTCCGATTATCCATCCACCTTTATCCGCCCCGTACGCGCATTCCCCGCCTGTATTACCATCGGCCAAAACTCCCTTCACGGGCTCGTGGGAGATAACCAGCTCATGGATTACCATGGGAACCGATGAAGGCCAGCTCTCCGCCGCCCCTGCCGCGACAAAAGCAGTTCCCCTGCCAGAACTGCGGAGCGCACCTGCGATTTGCTCCCGGCACAGCCACCCTCATCTGCCCCTACTGCGGCACGTCCAATCCCATTCCGGCCTCTGCTGACCGCATCGAAGAACTCGATTTCCGCGCCCATCTGGCTCGCCTGGAACAGGCGGATTTCACGGTGGAGGTTCGAACCGTCCGCTGCAACGCCTGCGGCGCCCAGACCACCCTCGACCCTAATGTCACAGCCGATCGCTGCCCCTGCTGCACCGCGCCGATCATCGCCGCCGACGCCCATTCCCATCGTCAGATCCGTCCCCGGTCGCTGTTGCCGTTCGCCATCACAGAAAAAGAGT
>CAZSJB010000584.1:0-1214 GCA_964606625.1 uncultured Tepidisphaeraceae bacterium
ATCAGCTTCCTGTCGGGCATGGCCTGTGCAACGGCGGCTGCGACATTGGTCGGGATCAATCTCGGCCGGAATGATCCCCATCGTGCCAGGCAATGCGCATACGCAGCCTTTGGGATGGGGGGCGGGATCATGGTGATGGTGGGGCTGTTTTTTATCTTCTTTCCGGAGATCGCAGCCAGGATCCTGTCAGAAGACATCCGGATCCTGGAACTGACAGCCAAATGCCTGTTCCTAGCGGGATTCGTACAGGTTGGATTCGCAGCCCGCATGATCTTCGGCGGCGCGCTGCGCGGGGCCGGAGACACGATGTCGGTCATGAAGCTCAACCTGTTGAGCGTCCTGGGACCGCGATTTGTCGGTGTGCTGGTGGTGGGATGGTGGCTGAATAAGGGACTGGTGGCGATCTGGATGGTGCTGTGTGGCGAACTGCTGATTCGCGGTGCGTTGATCTTTGGCAGATTCCTTCATGGCGGCTGGCGGTATACCAAGGTGTAGGTCGCAGCCTTCCATCACGACGCATGCTTTGGGTCGCCCATCGATCATCCCGGTGCGCAACAAACTGCTTGGGTTCGTTTTGAATAAAACACAGAGGCTTTGTTTGATTGCACCCGACGTAGCAGGCCAAAAACGCGAATTTGCCCTGGCCACAATGGGTTCGTTTGGGTTTGTTTCTGGGTTCGTTTTCGCACCATTGCGCAACCTGTAGTGCATTGAAGACATTTACAGGATCGATGTGTGTAGGGATAGCAGGCGTGGCAAATTGATTAGTGGTATGCATGGGTCTTTCCCTTCTTCCCCCAGAAACAGACGTGCGGAACCCCTCTCCTGTAAAGACACGCTATCCGTCCGGACGTTGCTACAGAAATAAGAAAATTATCGGGGATGCCTGATAGCGAGATCCCGGCAGGTTTTTGAAAGATCAGCCGGGAATCGTTACCGCTCTTCGAGAGCTCTCTGGTATTGCTTCATCAGGGACGAACGGCTGACCAAGCCGATGACCTTGAAGGTTTCTCCGGGCAGGCACACCGGGAGGCGGCTGACCTCGTGCTGGCTGAATCGGTCCAATACAGTCGCCAGATCGGCGTTGCAACTGATGGTGGGCACTTGGGATCGCATCAGTTCCCCACAGGTCAGCAGGGGAATGGCTTCGGGCTGCATGAGGGCGGATTTGATGTCGTCGGCAGCCAGCAGGCCGGCGTAATACCCCTTTTTGT
>CAZSJB010000584.1:1224-1805 GCA_964606625.1 uncultured Tepidisphaeraceae bacterium
ACCACCACAAAGTCTGTCACGTTGACCTGCTGCATCAGATCCAGCACCCGCTGGAAGGGATCGTGGATGTAGACAAATGTCGCGGGTTCAAGCAGAAGCTGATCGACGGTCATCCGACGCAGCAGCGACAGATCGGCACTGGTGCCCACCTGCACACCGCGCTGGCGCAGGCTGAGCGTGTAGATCGAATCGCGGAACAGGAGCTGCGCCGTGGAGGTTGCGATGAAGGCGCACAGCATCGCCGGAACGACGATGTCATTCTCCCGGTTGACCTCGAACAGGATCAGGATGGCCGCCAGCGGCGCATGCACCACAGCCGCCAGGACACCGCTCATGCCGATCAGGGCATAGATGTTGGCATCAAGTTGCGTAAACCATCCCGTGAGATGCAGAAAGGTGCCCAGAAATCCGCCGCTGACCGCGCCTACAAACAGGGATGGCGCGATAATGCCGCCGCTGCCGCCGCTGCTGAGGGTCAGGGCGGTGGCAAGGATCTTGATGAAGATCAGGGATCCCAGCACCAGCAGGAGCATTCCCGGCGTATGGTCGGCGTAGAAGGCCGTGGTGAGCATCTGCTTCAC
>CAZSJB010000585.1:0-1792 GCA_964606625.1 uncultured Tepidisphaeraceae bacterium
GCGCCAGTCGCGTCCCGGCTGCGGGGATATCCGTGCCGGGTTTAAACGTGATCAGGATGCGATTGGCCTGACGCGGATTGTCGGGATACAGGAAGGTCTGCAGCGTGTTCAACGGCAGGTAGACCGACGGATTCTGCTGTGCCAGGAAGGTGGGCTTGCGCACCACGCCCACGACCGTCAGCTCCAGCTCTCGGCCCAGTGCCGGCAGCTTGACCGACTTGCCGACCGTAAACGTGTCATCGTCGCTGCGCAGCCCGAGCAATTCGGCGGCTACCTGGTCCACCACTGCGACATTTCCCGCTTCGCCGCTGAACCATTCGCCCGCCAGCAGGGGCAGTTTCTCCACTTCCCGATCGGCAGGCCGCTGCAATCCGGTGATCTGTGCCAGCCGTCCCAGCGGAAACCCGCGCGCCGCGGCAATCTGCACCTGTGTCTCCAGCCGCACCAGCACATTGGCAACATCCGCCTCCTGGCGCAGCTTGCCCGCCAGCGATTGCGGAATTGCGCGGGATTCATCCACGGGCGTGATCTGCGCGTCGATCGATCCGATGTACTGATTGAGATAGCGGAAAGCGGCTTCGCGGATCGAGGCGTATCCGCTGGTCACCGAGACCACCAGGCTGACCGACATCGCCACCGCCGCAACCGTCAGCGCAACCCGAACCTTGTGTCGGCGAAAGTTCGAAATGACCAGTTTGGGAAGCAGCATGGGGAATTATCAATCTGCGATTTGCAATTTGCGACCAGGGCGCACGGGGGCGCTATTCAACCGCACATCGCCTATCGAAAATCGCAACTGAATCACCGAATCGCCTCCTGGTATTTCATCGCCAGCGAATGACCGGCATTGTCGGTCTGGGGGACCGGAAAACGCTCGACCAGCCGCCCGTCGCGCAGGACCGCCACTTCCTGCGCGTAGGCTGCGACGTGGGGCTCGTGCGTCACCATCACGATGGTGCGATTGTGCATGGCGCACAGGTCCCGCAGCAGTTCGCAGACGCTTCGGCTGTTGACACTGTCAAGGTTTCCGGTCGGTTCGTCCGCCAGCAGCAGAGCGCTGCCCGTGATCAGCGCCCGCCCGATGGCGACGCGCTGTTGTTCGCCGCCGCTCATGGCATCCGGACGATGTGTGCGTCGGGCCGCGATCCCAAGAATCTCGAGCAGTTCGCCCACTTTCTGTGATATCTCGCGGGTGGATTTTCCGTCGAGCATCAGCGGCAGGGCGATATTTTCCTCGGCGGTCAGGGTCGGGATCAGGTTGAACGACTGGAAGACCAGTCCGATCTGGCGCCGGCGAAAGAGGGTCAATTTGCGGTCGCCCAGTTTGGCGATGTCTGTCCCGTTGACCAGGATGCGTCCCTGATCAGGGCGGGTCAGGCCGGCCATCAGATGTAGCAGCGTACTTTTGCCGGAACCGCTGGCTCCCATGACAGCCAGGAACTGTCCCTGCGTGACTTCTAGGCTGATCCCATCCAGGGCGGTGATCGTTCGATCCCCCTGGCGAAACCTTTTTACGACGTTTTCCAGGACCAGTGGTGACATTCTTGGGTGATTCCCTCGCGAAAGGACAGGGGGCGACTATAAAGGCCGGCTGAGTGGGAACAAGGCGGAAGCGCAGGGAGATTGTTCCGGATGGGTGGTCGGCAGGGGCAGCACAGCGGCTGGAAATGGGGATTTGAGATCGGACCATTTCCATTTTCAACGAGGGGTTCCTTGGGGGTCCCTCGATCCATTCGTTGGGGGATATCGTAGACTAAATAAGCGTTTCGGTCGTCCAGACGGCTGCGTCCGG
>CAZSJB010000586.1:0-1782 GCA_964606625.1 uncultured Tepidisphaeraceae bacterium
CGGATGCCCGCGTGCTGGACCAGATCATCTACAAGTGGGATCACTCGCGGCAGATCATCGCGAAGGTGATGAAGGACAAGTATCGCGACCTGGCCGCCACTGGCTGGGCCGTGACGCAGGAAGAGATCCAGCGGACGGCGAAGCGTTATCTGTCGCAGAACTTCGAGGACTTCCTGGCTGCGACGATGTAACCATATGGCACGGGCGCCTAACTTTATGCATCTTGGCCTAAGTCCAGCCATTTGCGCCTCGTAGGGCAGGCTCTTGCCTGGCGCAAGTGCCATATGGCCTTCCGCGGCAGGCAAATAGCCTGCCCTACAGCGTTTCCGTCAATCATGCGTGTATAATGTTGGTCTCGCCCGTGCCACGAAAGATGTGGTATTTTCATGCGATGCTCGTTTTTTGTTGCCCTCCTGGTGAACTGTTTCCTGGCGGCTGCGTCGGTATTCGCCGTTGAGATTGCGCCCTGGTCGGGGGCGGTGACGACCAATTCGGCGACGGTGAAGGTGAAGATGCCGGCTGCGAATAGCGGGGCGGAATTGCTGGTCAGCACCAGTGCCGATCTGTCCGATCCGATCGTCGTCGCGCCCGAAGCGTCCCATGCGACCAGCCAGGTTGCGTCTTTCCGCTTGAGCGGTCTGAATCCCGACACACAGTACTACTTCGCCGTCCGCCAGGGTGAAACGGTGTACGATGCGCCGGACCAGAAGGGCCAGTTCCGCACCTTTGCCGAAAACCCGCAGACCTTCAGCTTCGTCTTTGGCGCCTGCGCTCGCACGGGATCGAATCACATTGTGTTTGAAAAGATCCGTCAGCGCCAGCCGCTGTTCTTCATGAACATCGGCGACCTGCACTATGAAAACATCGGCGCGAATGATCCGGATCGCTTCCGCAAGGCATACGACCGGGTCTTCAGTGCGCCGCGGCAGAATGCCCTGTACCGCAACATTCCGCTGGCGTATGTGTGGGACGATCATGATTTCGGCCCCAACAACAGCCACCGCCATGCGCCCGGCCGTGAGGCGTCGCGTGCGACCTATCGCGAATACATCCCGCACTACCCGCTGGCGTTCGATCAGACCGATGCACCGATTGATCAGGCGTTCACGGTCGGTCGCGTGCGGTTCATCCTCAGCGATCTGCGCTCCGAGCGCGATCCGGAAAAGGTAAAAGACGGCCCGGATAAGCGGATGATGAATGAGGAGCAATTGGCATGGTTCAAGGCGCAGATCCTGGAGGCTAAAGCCGCCGGCCAGGCGATTTTCTGGGTGAGCAGCGTGCCCTGGATCAACAAGCCTGGCCTGACCGGTGACAACTGGGGCGGGTTCCGCCGGCAGCGCGGCGAGATCGCCAATTTCTTTGCCGAGAACCAGATCGACAATCTCACCATCCTCTGTGGTGACGCCCACATGCTGGCAGCCGACGATGGCACGAACGCGAATTATTCCAGCGATCCGAATGCGCCGCCGATCCGCGTGCTGCATTCGGCTGCGCTGGATCGGGGCGGATCGACCAAGGGCGGTCCGTACAGCCACGGGACGTTTCCCAACTCCAAGACCGAAGGCCTGCATGGGCAGTATGCGGTCGTCACCGTAACGGATCTGGGTGATGAACTGCAGATCGACTTCGCCGGATATCGCGTTGGCCAGACCGGCGAGGAGACGGAATTGCTGAGCATGTCCTGGACGATGCCGGTTGGCCAAACGGGCGAATAACCGGGCGGGGCTTCAGGCTCGGACGGTTCGCAGGCGGAACATCTCGCGGACAAGGGCCTCGGTGGTG
>CAZSJB010000587.1:0-1778 GCA_964606625.1 uncultured Tepidisphaeraceae bacterium
TACATCCACCGGCAGCACCCCCAGCGACTGGATCGCATCAACGCAAAACAGCTTCCCCTGCGCGCGGCAACGGGCACCGATGGCTGCGATGTCGTGCCGCTGGCCGCTGGCAAACTCGACATGCGACAGCGTCACCAGGCGCGTTTTCGGGTGATCGATCTCCTGGAGGATCTTTTCCAGCGGCACCTGCCGCCGTCCGTTGGCATCGGTTTCTTCTGGCACCATCACCAGCTCGCAGCCATGGCGTTGGGCGACGTCCATCCAGGGATAAATGTTGGCTGGATACTCGACGTTCGTGGTGACGATCCGATCCCCCGCCTTCCAGTCCAGGCCCTTAGCCACGGTGCAAAGCCCTTCGCTGGTATTTTTGATGAAGGCGATCTCCTCCGGCGTCGCATTCATGAGCTTGGCGGCTGAGGCGCGCAGCTTTTCGATATCATCCCACCACTTCGCCCCGATATAAACCGTCTGCCGAAGCTCATTGACAAACCGCGCCATCGCCGCCGCCCCCGTCTGCGTAATCGGCGCCACCCCGGCATGATTGAAAAACTGTAGATGCCGCAGCACGGGGAACATGGCTTTATCACCGATATATTTCTGTAGCTCGATCATAATGGCTGATCATATACCGGCTATGCACCATCTGACGAATGATGCAGAACGCCCCCGGCTTAGAGTCGTCCTGATTCCGCATTTCACATTCCGCATTTTCGACTTCCGCCTGCTCTCTTCTGGCAACTCAACCCTTTGGTCGTTATACCTGTCCGCATGGTTTCTGCGTTGACCGGCTTGGCGACGCGGGCGCGGATCCTCATGGGCCGGATTCTGATCCGGATGGGGTTTCGGGAAGATTCGATCCTGATGGTGCTGGCGTTCGTCATCGGGATCCTGGCCGCTGCGGCGGCGGTGGGATTCCACGAGCTGATCCAGTACATCCGCAATCTGCTGTACGCAGGCCACGGCGAACGATTCGATCTGTACGGCAGCGGCATCCTGCTGCTGATCCTCTTTCCGGCCATGGGCGGCCTGATCGTGGGGACGTTCAGTCAGTTCATCATGCGCCAGCGCGAAGGACACGGCATCGTTGACGTGCTCGAATCGGTCCTTCGCAGCCGCGGATATCTCAAGAAACGCACCAGCATCGAAAAGATCCTCACCAGTGCCGTCACCATCGGCACGGGCGGCTCAGCCGGGGCCGAAGGACCGATCGTGCAGATCGGCGCATCAATCTCTTCGGCTGTAGCCCAACTGATCAACCTGCCGCGGCATCACCTGCCGGTGCTCATCGGATGTGGTTCGGCAGCCGGCATCAGCGCGATCTTTAATGCCCCTATCGGCGGGCTGTTGTTTACCCTCGAGGTGATCCTGCATGAGTTTTCTGTCCGCAGGATCACGCCCGTAGTGCTCGCCAGCGTGGTTGCCAACTTCAGCACCCGCGCAATCTTTCATGCCCTGGGCCATGAATACAGCGCAATCTTCGACGTCACTGACCTGCTGGCGGTCGATGTTTTCAACTTCCGGTTCGCACACCTGGGCAATTTCATGATCCTGGGACTGATGTGCGGTGTAATTGGCGTGTTGTTCATCCGAACCATGCACTGGATGGAGGCGGGCTTTTCGCGGCTACGCCTGCCCCGCTGGACCAAGCCCGCCATCGGTGCCGCTCTCATGGGGGTGATGGGCGTGTTGTACATCCTGCTTTTCCGCGAGTTGACCCAGAAGGCCAAACCCTTCGGCGCCTACGAGATGCCCGCCTTCTACAGCGACGGCTACAACGC
>CAZSJB010000588.1:0-1766 GCA_964606625.1 uncultured Tepidisphaeraceae bacterium
CCTACAAGCGGCAGATGGGGGATGCGATGCCGGCCTTTCTGGACGTGCAGAAATATCCGGTGGTGCTGCTGGTGCTGGCGTATGCGGCGCGGCGGCTGCCGTATGTGGTGCGGAGTGCCGTCGCTGGTTTGCAGCAGACACCGCGGGATCTGGAACTGGCCGGCGCCAACCTGGGCGCCGGACGGTGGACCGTCCTCAGTCGCATCTCGCTGCCCCTGATCCTCGCCAACCTGTTCGCCGGCGGCTTGCTGGCGTTCGCGTTTGCGATGCTGGAAGTGAGCGATTCGCTGATTCTCGCTCATACCGCCCGGTACTATCCGATCACCAAGGCGATCTGGGAACTGACCAACCGTCTGGGGGATGGGCTGTACATTGCCAGCGCCCTGGGCGTCTGGGCAATGGTGCTGCTGACGCTGACCATCCTGACAGCCAATGCCTTCCTCGGCCGGCGTATGGGTGCGATCTTCCGCGTATGAGGCTGTTGACGGCGGCAGATTGCCAGCAGAAATCCAGTGGCCGGCGGATAAACAACGGGTCGGTAACTCTTGTCTGTAGCCACGGTGTCGAATACGCTTGACTGATCCGGATCGAAGGAGATGGCATGGATGGCACGCGGAACTGGATCCTGACGTTGGCGATTGGTGCAGCGATGGTCGGCTGCTCGAACGGCGGTGGAGAGCCGCTGTCCCAGCAGCAGTTCACGGGGCTGCGCGGATCGAACGGAGCCGTTGCCGCGCCCGTCGATCGGGGCGGGCCGGTGCTGTACAACCAGGTTCGCGTCGATTTCATGGATCAGACGCCGCAGATCGAAGGCGTCAGCCTACAGGAAGATGGCCCAGCCGAACCGGCGGTCGAGGGCGTGTCGAGAACCGTCCAGGAGGAAGTGCGATCCCCCCTCGATGTGGCAGCCGATCAGGCGCCCTCCCGCCCAGCTACCCAGCCCTCGCCTACTGCCGTCGAGTCAGGCCTCCCCAGCAGCTACTTCACCATTGGTGGGGTCGTCGCGGAGGTGAACGGTCAGCCGATCTTCGCCAACCGTGTGCTTGCGATTCTCGCTCGCCCGCTCCAGGCACGCGCTCAGGAGCTGGATCGTGAGCAGTTCGAAGCAGAAGCGCGAGAGCTGATCGCCCGCCAGGTCTGGGAGCTGACGCGCGCTGAGCTCGAGTTCGCGGCTGCCCAGCGCTATCTCGCTCCACAGGACCGCCTCATCGCCGATGCCATGACCATGGGCTGGCGCAACCGCCGGATCACCGAAGCCGGCGGATCGCTTCAGCAGGTGATCCAGCAGGCGTACGCTGCCGGCGAGGACTTCGAAGTCCAGCTCGAGGAACAGTACCGCACCTTCATGACGCAGGTCTATTACCAGAAGCGCATCATCCCCCGCATCCAGGTCAGCGCCGAGGACATGCGGGCCTATTACGAGCGCCATCTGGAAGATCAGTTTACCGAGTTTGACCAGGCGCGTTTTCGGGTTATCAAGATCGACCCCGCCAAGATGGAATCTCCCGAAGCGGCCGCGGACCGCATCAGCACCATGCGGCTCCAGGTGCAGAGTGGGGCAGCCGACTTTGCGACGCTGGCCTCGCAGATCAACCACGACAGCTACCTCGCCTCGCGCGGGGGAGATGTGGGCGTGATCCAGCGAGGGGCGTATGTCATTCCCGAGGTGGAAGAGGCGGTCTGGAATACCCCGATCGGCGAAGTTACTCCGGTTATCAGGGCGCGCGGGGCCCTGTACATCGCCAAGGTCGAGGATAAACAAGAAG
>CAZSJB010000589.1:0-1760 GCA_964606625.1 uncultured Tepidisphaeraceae bacterium
ACTTTTCCGGATCTTCCAGCAGGATGCGCGGCTCCAGCTTGGGCCGCTTCTCCTTCCCGATCCATGTCAGTTCAAGTCTTTGCTTACCAGTCATCTTCAAAATTCCAAATGTTCATCTTGAGCATCTTCAGAAGGCTGCACTTGCTGCCAGTCATCCGCGATAGCCTTCCAATCCACATTGCGTTCGACCATGTTGCCGTCACGGTCTTGGCCTGACCACACTGCCCAGAAATCTGGATCGTCCGATTTCGGACGATGGTTCTCGGGCAATGCTCTCATCTGCACCAAGACCGGCAGCTCCGATGCCCAGCCGAGTAGAATGGCATGACGAGAGGGAAGCGACGGCAGGTCGCGCAACAGGCCGCGCAGGTTGTCGGGCACGAGCTTGTGCACCAGTTCCTGGTCACGGTCGTTGCTGATGCGGTGCAACAGATAGCTATTGCACTGGGAGAGCACGGTGGGCGACAGTTCGCTTGGGCGCTGCGAGGACAACACCAGCCCTAGCCCGAACTTTCGCCCCTCGCGGGCGATCTTTTCAAACACCTGACAGCAGATGGTGGCCGAGTTTTGGTTTTCGGCGTCGTCCTTGTAGCGCTTAATGAATGTATGCGCCTCTTCCATCACCAATACGGTAGGCAAAGTCTTGCCGTGGTATAGCTTCCGGTAACGCTGCAAGGTCTCCAGCGTCATGCGGGCGATCACTGCTGTGATGATATGCACCACCTCCGCCGGCACCAGAGAAAGGTCGATGACGGTGACAGAGCCGTTGGAGGCTTGGCTGTCGCCGATGTACATGCCCAACCAGTCGTGAAGATTGATGCCACGCTGGTTGGAAATAATCGAACGCATCCGGGTATCGGACAGGAGCGTGCGGATGCGCGAGACTAGGAAATCAGTGAACTGACTGGCGTTCTCTTGCTCCGCCAGAACTTCGAGGTGATCTGGGAGCTGAGACCCATCGAAGGCTATTGGAACGTCCTCATCTGGACCCTCTTGGAGAAGCACACCGCCCAGCGTATCAACAGAGGCCTCCAGCGCTGCGATGATTGCCTGCACGTGAGCCTCATTAAAGGCCCGGTAGTATTCAATCGTCTTGCCGTCTTTGACAAAGCTGTTGTGCGCGGCCGTCAACGCGGTATTGATCGCAGTTAGAACGTCATCCAACTTGTTATTGCCATGTACAGCAATTTTTCCTTGAATATCCGTAGCGATCGCCTTCAGGCGGAAGCCGAACCTTGACTCATCGGTCTGGATGTCGCCGGAACGGAGGTCCCGACGGATTGAGATCAGTCTGGATGAGAGGTAGCGGCGTAGCGCGAGCTTTTCCTCTTCTGTTGAGGACGTTGAAAGGGCTCTCCCTGCCTTGATGTCACGCAGTGCTCGTCTGAGCAGGGGGCGTTGCATCTTTGCGCTGGCCTGGGTAAACGCACTCCACTCCGCGCTGTTCCAGAACCACAGGGGCACCTGTAGTTGATCTACCCCTTCGCTGAGTTCTACGGCATACACCCGTACCTTGCTCATATCGCGAAAGGTGTTGGCGTACTCACCGTTGGGGTCAAGCACGATGAAGCGTGCATTGGGGTCTGCACCTCCGCGAGCTTTTCGAGCTTCGTCCATGGACCAGCGGATCAGGCCTGCCACTGAGCAGGATTTACCACTGCCGGTGTTCCCCAGTACCGCCAGATGGCGCCCGAAAAGACGGTCCGGATCGACCATCACCTTGGCATTGGCCGCCAATGGACTGCTGCCTATCAGCACCC
>CAZSJB010000590.1:0-776 GCA_964606625.1 uncultured Tepidisphaeraceae bacterium
GCTACATGTGGGCAAACGTGGCCTTCCACTCCACACAGACAGAAATCTGCGGCAATCGTTACCTCAAGCGTGTCGTGGACTCGCTCCTGCTGCGTACCTTGCCGCTGCGCCGTCTCAGCCTTTCACAGCCAGGGAGAATCCAGCGGTCCTACGATGATCATGCTTGCTTGGTGCAGGCCTACGAGGATCGGGACGAGATGCTCGCGGCCGCTATAGTCCGCAACAATCACATGAAGGCTTTGGAAGGACTACGAGGCCTATTGCATCGCAGTAGAGACGCGCCATGCAACCCACTGCGCAAGCCACCCCGACTCTGACATCAGCATCCGAGCCGAAGTTCATCGACTGGCACCCCATCGCCCCACGGCGGCCACGTTCCCTCGCCAAGAGGGACTCCGTCTTCGTGTCTGAAGGCGTACCTTGGCCGACGGGTAACGATGACCCGGAACTTTGCCGGCACGACGTCCAGCCGTTCAGAGACGTCTTCTCCGATCAGCACCTTCTGCTTGCCGGCATGCTCGGGCAGTTCGTCCGGCTCGATGACCACTTCGATCTGCTCCAGATGGGGTGCGAAGCCTTTGCACGGCGGCGATGGACGTTTACCATTGAGATGCGTACCATTCTTGTTGACCGGTGACCTGAGGGCGACGATGCCCGTCTCGATTTCCTCGAAGACAAAGCCTGCTGCTCATCATCGACGCGCACAGCGCCACGCTTTTCCGATCGCCGTCCGAAGCGGGCTCGATCGAAGGCTTTCAGGATCTGCGTCAGCCGCT
>CAZSJB010000590.1:786-1756 GCA_964606625.1 uncultured Tepidisphaeraceae bacterium
TGGCATCGGCGTTTCTTGCCTTCAGGTCTGCGACCTCGCGCTCCAGAGTGTCGGCTCGTGCCGCCTTGTCGGCCATGGCAAGTACCATGGCTTTCAGCGTCTTAACATCATCCGGGAGCTGTGGATCTGGCGGCCTCATGAGGGCATCAGAGCATAATATGCTCCGGTTTTCCTGCTCTTTCAGGCAGGTGATTCACTTCACTTCGCCTCAAGCCTTTACCCGATAATCTCCGGCGGTTTCACCGCCACAGATCGAACCCTTTTCCAGTCCATGCCATCAACGAGCGCCATCAGCTGGGCATGATTGAGCTCTACCCGGTTATGGCCGATCCGTGGCCAGCAGAACTGCGCCTTCTCCAGTCGTCTGGCATATAGACAGACCCCTGATCCATCCCACCAGACGCTCTTGATCCTGTCCGCCCGTTTCGCCCGGAAGACATAAAGCGAGCCTTTGAACGGGCCACTGCCGGCATCCCGCACCAGCAACAGCAGGCTGTCCGGTCCCTTGCGGAAATCGACGGGATGGCTGGCGAGGAACATCTTTACACCTGCGGGGATCATGTCGCACGAACCGCCCGGATCACCCGCTGCAAGTGCGCTTCGTCGACATCTGCCCGAGCGCGTACGATGACATTCCCGGTGACAATCTCAATCGTTACTTCGCCACCACAGACCGCTGTGGTCTGTCCGCCAGTTCCCTCGGTTCTCTCTTTCCGGGAACCCAACGAACGCCGCCAGTCAAAAAGCTGCGATGGATGAATATCGAGCCGACGCGTGACTGCTGACACACTCGCACCTGGTTCCAGCGTTTCTGCCACTGCGCGTGCTTTGAACTCGTTGGACCACCGCCGTTGCAGCTGTCGCGGAGCACCCTCGAGCCGGTCGGCAGCAACAGCCTCGATCATATGGGAGGTTCTAGGCTGTGTGGACGGATTGCCGCATGAAGAGAGGCGAGGATTCCTCTGAGGGG
>CAZSJB010000591.1:0-1756 GCA_964606625.1 uncultured Tepidisphaeraceae bacterium
CAACGCCAGCGGCCGTTACGTCAAGATGGTCGGCCTGGAGCGTGGGTTCAATGCAGGGTTCTCCCTGTGGAGCATGGAGGTCTACGGCGCCAACTAACACTGGGTTATCAATCGCAATCACACGGCGAGCAGCAAGCCTCGGGGCGTTCCCGGGGCTTGCTGTGGTTATATAATCCTGCCCATGAACGGAACAGCACTGGTACGACGGCTGCGTGAACACCAGGTCTGGGCGAACCATCGCCTGCTGGACGCAGCGCAAGAACTTTCGGATGAACAGCTCAATCGCACCTTCGCGATCGGCCAAGGCAGCGTGCTGGCGACGCTGGTGCATCTGTATGCCGCCGAGTTCGTCTGGCTGGAAGCCATCAACGGCAATCCGCGCCCGATCTCGCCGTTCGACGTGCGGATGGACTCGCTGGCTGAGCTACAGTCCGCCTGGGCGTCGCTGGAGACGCGCTGGCAGGCGTTCTACGAGACGCTGAAGGAAAGCGATCTGACTCGCATGGTCGCCAAGACGTCAGCCCTGGACCCCACCGCACCGCCGCGCACCACGCCACTGGCTGATATCCTGCTGCACCTGTCGCTGCACGCGCAGTACACCACAGCCCAGATGATCAACATGCTCCGCCACCTGGGCGTCAAGCCATTGCCCGACCCGATGATGATCACGCTAAGCCGTCAGCAGTCGGCCTGACGAAGTTGGCGGTTGGCAGGATGACAAGGTGAGTCAGCGCGTAGGGCACGCTATTGCGTGCCGGGGCGGGCTGCCATCCCGGTTGCGCGATCGATTCCGGCAGGCAATAGCCTGCCCTACGGCGCACGCGATGGGAAAAAAGAAACACGGGCTGGTTACCCGTGCCACGCGAAAGGTCCAAGCGTTCCCGGCAGGGCTCGAACCTGCAACCTTCGGCTCCGGAGGCCGACGCTCTATCCAATTGAGCTACGGGAACAATTGAGACAATAATCCTACACAGTGGTGGGGAAGGTGTCTATGCCGTGGAGGCAGGTTGGGGGGATTCTTTAGGGGCGAGGCGGACTGGCCGTGGTTCAGCCGGTCCCGTCGCGATATGATGCCTCTCCATGATTTCGGTTGTCGTTCCGATTTTCAATGAACAGGAAAACCTGCCGGCCCTGCGACGGCGTTTGACCGCAGCCCTTGAGCAGACTGCCGAGGGCTGGGAAGTCATTTTCGTCAACGATGGCAGCCGGGATAGATCGCTGGAGATCCTGCGGCAATTTCATGAAGAAGATCCCCGACTCAAAACCATCAACCTTTCCCGAAATTTCGGTCATCAGCCGGCGGTGACCGCCGGGATCCACCATGCCTCGGGCGACTGTGTCATCCTTATCGATGGCGATTTGCAGGACCCGCCTGAAGTGATCCCGGAAATGGTCGCGCGATGGCACGAAGGATTCCAGGTGGTGCTGGGAGAACGCATCAGCCGGCAGGATCGGGCTCTGCGTGGAATCGGGTTCCGCCTGTTTTACCCGATCTATCGGCGCATGAGTGATGTCCCAGCCGGCCCGGATGCGGGCATCTTCGGGCTGATGGATCGCCGGGTGGTAGATGAGTTCAACAAACTGCCCGAGCGCAACCGGTTTATTCCGGGTTTGCGGGGGTGGCTGGGATTCCGCACGACCACCGTCCCGTATGACCGCCAGGATCGAGCTGCCGGCGAGCCCAAGCAGACGCTTCGCCGCCTGATCCGATACGCCATGGACGGGATGATCAGCTTCAGCAATAAACCGCTGAGAT
>CAZSJB010000592.1:0-1737 GCA_964606625.1 uncultured Tepidisphaeraceae bacterium
AAGTGATCATCCCGGCATCAGCAGGATCTGCGCCAGATCCATCCCGCTCCGCCTCAACACCGTTGCGCAATTGGCTGGCGGAGGCGTTGTTTTCGACGTTTGGTCGAACGGGGGCGCGCATTGGCGCGGTCTGGATTGGCGTGATTGCATTCTGTGCTGTCTTTGCGCCATTTCTGGCAAACAGCCGGCCCCTCCTGATGAAAGCGAATGGCCAGTGGAGCAGTCCGCTCATCGAAGAACTGACGGGTGTGGATGTAACGCTCCTGGCGGTATTTTTCGTGGGGCTGGGGCTGATGTTTGTCCGTCGGCTGACCATGGGACAGCGCGCCATGATCGTGCTGTGGGTAGTGGGACTGGTCTTGCCGCTGGCATATTGGCCGGGGCTGATCAGTACTTGGCAGCAGACGGAGTGGCCTTGGCTGGTGCGAGGCGGATTAATCGTTGTGCTGGTGATGGATCTCGTGGCGCTGATCGGGATACCGATGATGCTGGAGGTGAGTTGGCGGTTTCGCATCATCTTCGCGCTCGTGTTGCTTCCGCTGGTCATCACGTTGATTGTCCTGCCACCACGGCCAACCGCTGTTCCGATCTATGAGCAATACCGCGAAATGGAGGCTGCCGGGCAGATCGAGTGGGTATTGCGCACGCCGCTGCCGTACTCGCCATCTGACCGGTTGCGGGATCAATTTGATCCTGAACGGCCGCATCCCCGGGCACCGTCGCTGGAACATCCCCTGGGAACGGAGCGGTTTGGTTCTGACATCCTCAGCCGGATGATCCACGCGTCGCGGATCGCCATGGCGATCGGGTTCATCTCGACCGGAATTGCGCTGGTGATTGGGGTGATCATCGGCGCCTTGATGGGCTATTTCGTTGGCTGGGTGGATCTGCTGGGGATGCGCCTGGTGGAGGTGTTCGGGGCGATTCCGCAGCTTTATTTATTGCTGACCTTCGTTGCGTTCTTTGGCCGTAACCTGTATCTGATGATGGTGATCATCGGCCTGACCAGTTGGGTTGGGGATGCGCGATTTGTCCGAGCCGAGTTCCTGCGACTTCGACAGCAGGATTTCGTACAGGCAGCTCGGGCTGCGGGACTGCCGCTGCGGTCGATTCTCTTCCGTCATCTGTTGCCCAATGCGTTGGCGCCATTGCTGGTAAGCGTGAGTTTCGGCGTCGCGTCAGCCATTCTGGCGGAGAGCACGCTGAGCTTTCTGGGATTGGGACTGGTGGATGAGCCGAGTTGGGGCCAGTTGCTGAACCAGGCCGTCAGCGCCGGGGGCGGATTTTACTGGTGGCTGGCCACTTTTCCGGGATTGGCGATTTTTCTGACGGTGTTTGCGTATAACCTGATTGGCGAGGCGCTGCGGGATGCGCTGGACCCCAAGCTGAGTGGAGCGAAGTAGATGTCTGACCCGCTGCTGGAAATCAAGGACCTGGAGATTGGTTTCGACACGTCACGCGGGTCGATCCGGCCGGTGCGGGGGGTGTCGATGGCTGTCTATCCGGGGCAGACGGTGGCGGTGGTGGGGGAGTCCGGTTGTGGCAAAAGTGTCACGGCGCTGTCCGTCCTGCGGCTGGTGCCCCAGCCGCCGGGGAAATACCTGGGCGGGTCCATCCTGTTTGAAGGGCGCGACCTGCTGCGGCTCTCGGAAAAGGAGATGCGGCGCGTCCGCGGTAAGGACATCGCCATGATCTTCCAGGAGCCGATGACCAGCCTCAACCCGGTCTACACCGTCG
>CAZSJB010000593.1:0-1736 GCA_964606625.1 uncultured Tepidisphaeraceae bacterium
GTGAGCAGGAAAAGGACGGCAAGGCTACCAACAAATGCCAGGATTGACAAGAGCACCAACACCAATCCTGGCAATGCAAATAGCATCACCATCAAACGGGCCCAAGGCGGCAATGTCGAAAAATTGCCCCGAATGGTCTGGTACTTACCGTAATATTGAATGAACTGGACCATGGGTATCCGTGGTCAGAAGATTGTTGTCCGTTGATAATTAAGACGTTAGATGGATCGCCTGGTTCGGTGATCAGCCCCCCGCCCAGCCGCCAGTCGGTCTGCCCGCTCGGGTCTAGGGACCTTCAGTGTACCACACCCGCCTCGCCATCACAGGGATCCACCAGTCTGTGCTGTTATTGTCTTATTTGTCCTTGGGGCGCACCGCATAACGGATCTGCACAAACGTCTGGTCCCATGTCTGCACCGACACCAGCCGCAACGGCGGTGAGGCAATCCGACGCGGAAGCAGCGGCGCCCCACTGCCCAGCGTGAGCGGCGCGACGCTGACGATCAACTCCTCCAGCAGCCCCTGGCAGCGCAGGGAGCGTGCGGGAGGTGAATACCCACGTCGGCTGCTCGTACGGCCAGGAGCGCGGCTGATCTCCCTGGGACTTTGCCAGATCCGCTAGGATCCACTCATACGTGGTCGACCCCATCGCCAGCGCGCCGACCTCACGGATGAACGCCGGATAGTCTCCGGTCAGGGGGAACTGCAGCAGCCAGTCCAGAGCGTTGTCTGAATCAGCGATATACCCGTCCAGGCTGGTCGCGGTGTAGTACTGTGTTTTCATTGTCTACCCCTGTCGCTTCCTGGGCACGACGCTCAGGTGCCCTTCGCCTTCAATGTAGGCTGCTTTTACATCCTGGAGGTTATCGATGCCATGTTCCCGAAGATGGCTCATCAGCTCATCTTCAGTCAGAAACTCGCGCCGCATGTTGCGTCGCAGGAGTTGTCCATTGCGCACCACCTGAAGCGGCGGGGAAGCGGTCAGCCATTCCACGAACCGCACACGGTAGCTGAGCGCGTTAAGCAGGTAGTTCAGTCCCATCAGTGTGAGCACCACCACCAGCCCGTCGGCGACCGATCGATAGTTCCCCAGTCCCTGGGCCGCCGAGTCGGCGATCAGCACGATCAGGATCAGGTCCGTTGTCGCCATCTCCCCGCCCGTGCGTCGCGGCATGAACCGCATCAGAAGCATGACCCCCAGGTACAGCGCCGCCCCCCGCACGATCAGTTCAATCACCGGCGCCTCAGGCGCGAAAACCGCAACCCAGTCGTCAGGAAGGAAGTTCATTCTGATGATTCTATCACGTCACCTTGGACCAGCCTCCACCCAAAACGGATCCGGCCAAATGCGTCCCGATGCTCAGGGCTCCTGCCGCGTTGGCTGCGGTGCTGAGGAGCGTTCCGAGCACGAGACCGCAGCCAGTGCCGCGCGAAGAAGCCAGATGCGAACCATGCCATGGTCAATGCGATTATGAAAAACTAAATAATCAACAACAGCGACGACATCTATTCCTCCCGCCCATGGTCCGTGCAGTCCGCCAAGCACCAACAAACCAGGGGCTGGCGTTATGCGCCAGCCCCTGTCTCGTAGGTATCCCGGATAAGCCAGCTCAGGCTGTCACCCGACGCCGCCGCAGCAGCGCCAGTCCGCCCAACCCGAGCACCGAAAGCGCCGCCGGCTCGGGAACGACCGACGTGTTGTCGATCGCCAGGCCGTCGATGTTGTTGTAAGCCAA
>CAZSJB010000594.1:0-1724 GCA_964606625.1 uncultured Tepidisphaeraceae bacterium
GGCAGGTCATCGATCGAGAGATCGCCGCCGGGATGCTGCGCCTGCTGAATCACCGGAGCGGCGTAAATCGCGTCCTGCATATGCGACACGTCCTGGAGTACGAGCATGGCCGTCTGCTGCTTGCCCGGCGAGCCGGCGACCAGTTTCCCCTGGTCGACCAGCCCCTGCAGAATGGCCACGATCTCACTGTAACTGAAGTCCAGCCGTTTTTCACGCTCGGGGCCTTCTCCGCCCAGCCGCGCGATCACCTCAGCCAAATCGGGCCGGCTGAGCAGGCGAATCGGCTGAGACGCATCCATCCCCCGATAGAAAAGCCTCAGCAACTTCTCGGGCGTCGAAGAGATCATGAACTTGTTATCCATACAGGTGTAGACGATCGGCAGTTCGATCTGCGGCGATCGGCCGATGACCGCAATGCGCGGAATGCCCGTGCGAGACGCGTAGACGATCGGCGGACCCTCCGAAGGCACGACATCCAGCACCAGCCGCTCATTGATCACGCGCGTATAGATCGAGGGATCGCGATGCCGCGCCAGCGTGCGATACGCTTCAACGCGAATCAGCGCCTGGTTGGAATCGAGCAGCCGCCGCAGCATCGACGACACCATGGGCGAATAGGGAAGCTTGCCCAATGTCTGCACGGCATTGAGCTGGAACGGATGCTGATCATTTCGGGCGATCTGCATCAGGGCGGCAACTGAAGCTTCATCTCCGATGAACGCGCCCGCACGGGCAGCCGCGAAGGCGACATCGGGATTTGAATGCGTCAGCAGCGGCTGGATCGCAGGCAACGCACCCTTACCCAACCCCTCCCAGCAATAGCTGATATCCATGAGCAGTGCATCCGGCTGAACGGCAGCCTCCGCAAGCCGCTGGGCCAGGTAGGGGATTTTTTGCGGGCTGGCATCAAGGTACAGGTGGGTGACGACGTTCACGAAGTGCTCCCAATCGCGGCCGTATTGCTTGGGAACGACGATATGGATGATCGCGTCATCCTTGGCGGCGGCAATCTCGCGATTCTGGAAGCGTTCATCGATGAGGTTTTCGATGTAACGGGCCATGCTGGCCTGGGGACGTCGCAGCCGAAGCCGCATGGGCCGCGATTCGAGCGCCTGCGCCCCGTTGAGGATGGCCCCCATCCGCAAGCTGCTGAGCGCTTGGCTGGAGGATCGGGGATCCTGTAAGGCATATCCGGGATTGACGAAAATCTCACCCTGGGCCCGGGCATACTTGTGAACCGGGTTACCCGGGGACAGGAGATTGGCGCCGTTGGGGCTTAGCTCGGTGAGGTAGAGCCGGCCATGGGCGAGGCTGGTCACGGTGGACTGGGGCATCGCCATCACGTGGGCATCAAACTGCTCGCCGGCACGAATGCCGGGGGGCATGGCAGCTTCAACTTGGACAATGGCCACGCGCTTGTCGCTGAGGATGGTCTCGGGCTTGGTGATCCCGCGCTTGACCATATCGCGAATGATGTACTCACGGACGACGGTCGGGACGGTGGTGTCGCCGGTTCCGCGGAGATTCACGACCAGGCCGAATCCCGAGACGTTCAGCGGCTCGGTGTCGAGAACGATCGCGTACTCATAGATGGTTCCGCGCAGGAAGTCGGGCAGATTGGCAGCCGGTGGAAGCGGCGCGTGCTGGGACGGAATCCCGGTGGATGTCTTGGGTTTGGCGTCGCGGCCGCCGCAACCGATCAATCCCGGAATGAGGACGGACAG
>CAZSJB010000595.1:0-1721 GCA_964606625.1 uncultured Tepidisphaeraceae bacterium
GCGCGGTCGCGGGTGGCGGGATTGCGGATGTGGGGGCTGCGCTTCCTGATACTTGGATTTGGGGTGCATACGCTGGGCATCGCCATTCGCTGGTGGCTGGTGGAAAAGAGCGTTGGCAACTGGTTTGAGGCGATCCCGATCAAGAATCAGTTTGAGAGCGTGCTGTTCAGCGCGTGGTTCGGGGCGCTGGTTGGATTGATCCTGGAGTTGCGCAAGAGCAAGGCGGTGTTCGGGGCGGCTGCCAGTTTCGTCGGCTGGTTGAGCCTGATCGCGATTTTCGCAGCGCCGTTTGTATTCAAGCGAGAGATCGGCGGAGAGATCAGCCAGGCTGCCGGCGTGCTGATGAGCTACTGGCTGTACATTCATGTCACCACGGTGACCGCGTCGTACGCGCTGATCGCCATGAGCTTCTGTCTGGGTGTCTGGTGGCTGGTGAAATACATCCGGAAATACCGCACGCTTTCCCGCCTGCCTGCACGGCAACTCAGCGCGGACGCAGCCGAGCGGGATGAGGATTTGTACGCGCTCGGTGGCGGAGCAGTGACGCCCGGAGGAGCCGTCAGCTTGTCCATGTGGCGCACGCTGGCTGCGTTGCTGTTTGTGCCTCAGCCCAAGGCAACCCAACCGGCTGCCGTCGCACCGAAGGTGGATGCTTCCGCCGACGAAGAGCGCACCCGCAGCTTCCTGGCGACGCTGGACCTGTGCAATCTCGTGGTATTGCAACTGGCATTCTGGTTATTGGGGGTGGGGATCATCCTGGGAGCCATCTGGGCGGATCAGTCGTGGGGGCGTCCGTGGGGATGGGATCCGAAAGAAACCTTTGCGCTGGTCACCTGGATTGTCTACCTGGTGATCGTGCATGTGCGGTTCATCACGCCGGATAAGGCCTTTTGGACGGCAGTTCTGTCGATCCTGGGGTTTTTCGTGATGCTGTTTAACTGGATTGGGGTGAACTTCTTCCTGGTCGGCCTGCACAGCTATGCGTAAGTGAACCGGACTCAGGCGGAATGCCGACAGGGCGGCATCGAGAAGAAGTACCGCTCGTCTTGATGTGCTTCTGCCGCGGGGCGTTCATCATCTGCTTCATCCTGTTTGGGCGGCTGTGCTTGAACCCTCGTTGCGCGGCCTTATGATTTCCGACTCGGATATTTGTCTTCGCTACTCCAGATTCTACAGGTGCGATTTATGGCAGAGGCAGTTAAAGGCAATGCGGTCATCGGGCAGTCGGGCGGACCGACTTCGGTCATCAACCAGTCGCTGGTTGGTGTGATCCAGGAGGTGCGGAAGCATCCGCATATCCAGAAACTCCTGGGAGCGCGCCATGGTGTCCGGGGGATTGTGAACGAAGACTTCATCGAGCTGAACAAGGCCAGCGATGAACTGCTCGAGCGGATTGCCGTGACGCCGGCTGCGGCGCTGGGATCGACCCGCGACAAGCCGGATGCTGCTTACTGCGAACGGATTTTCGAGAGCTTCAAGAAGAACGACGTCCGCTACTTCTTCTACATCGGCGGCAATGACTCAGCCGATACCGCCCGCATTGTCCAGGAGCTGGCTGCTCAGAACAACCACGAGTTGCACGTTTTCCACATTCCCAAGACGATCGACAATGACCTGCGCGTGCATGACCACACGCCCGGCTTCGGTTCAGCTGCCAAGTTCGTCGCCAGCGCCATCATGGGCGATGACTACGACAACAAGAGCCTGCCCGGGATCAAGGT
>CAZSJB010000596.1:0-1719 GCA_964606625.1 uncultured Tepidisphaeraceae bacterium
GAAAAGTCCGCAGACAAGCAGAGCAACAATCGGGCGATGAAGCATAAACGGCTCCGTGTGGCGTTGGTCCTGAGTTGAATGTTTCGCGAGGCGTGCTGGTCGATCAATAGGCGGTTGCGAAATTACGCATCAGCAGTTCGTAGCGCGCGTGGGTGGCGACATGCCCGTCCAGAAACAGCGCGTTGATCCGGTCGTTGCCGCCGTGACGGTAACGCAGGTGATAGTTGCCGGTGTCCAGATTGTTGTAGCCGGGCGATTCGTCCATCGGACGGTAGGCATGGGATTCATCCTTCATCTCGTTGCGGTCCGCGTTGGTATGGTCCAGCCAGCCGCCGGAAGTGTAGACGCCGGAGGACTGTGACGAATCGGCGATCGTGACGATCTCCGTCGGGCGGCGGATCTGTGTGATCTTCCTGATCAGCCGCGCCGGCTGGTCGTCGGCGGTATACGTGTATCGGATGTGCACGCCCTGGTTGCAGGCATACGTCTGCGGGAACTGCGTGGTCGTGCCCGGAATGGCGGACGGGCAGGTCCAGACCGTCCGCTGGGCGTTGTTGCCGAGGTAACTCTCGAGGATCGCATGCACGCTTCGGGCTGTGGCGCCGATGTTGGCATTGGCGGCGTAGTAGCTGGGGAACAGATAGCCCTGGTTGTCGCCGGCGTAGTTGGCTGTGGCGAGGCCCATCTGGCGAAGCTGGTTCTGGCAGGCGGCGGAGTTGGCCGCCTGACGCGCCCGGGTCAGTGCCGGCATGAGCATTGCGATGAGCAATGCGATAATGCCGATTACCACCAGCAGTTCCACCAGTGTGAATCCGCGACGATTGTCAGGGCGCATAACGCCTCCTGTGATGCAGTTGGAGCGACCCGTCCTGGCGTGCACGAGGCCGTTCTCCCCGGCACATGCCTGAGATGTCGGGCCGTTCACACCCGGCGGCGACGGACAAGACCCAGGATCCCCAGGCCCACCAGGCTCAGTGTCGCCGGCTCGGGGACCTGAGAGAAGCTGACATCATCGATCAGCAGCGTGGCTGCGGCGTTGCTAACCGCCCCACCGACCACGCGGATGGAAAATCGGATGTTGTCGACGTCGTCGGGAGCCACCAGATCCGTGAACGAGAAGAGCTGCCAGGTCTCGTTCAGGCCGCTGGTGGACAGCGGAACCGTGCTCTTGACGGTCGTGCCGGTGCGGAACTGGATATCGGCATTGATGACTGTGCCGGTCCCCAGTGCCCCGACGCGCTTGAGATAAAAGCTGACGTCGTAGTTCTCGCCCGGGGTGATGCCCGTCACGATCTGACGCAGCTCGGTCGTTGACCCGACCGCGCCGCTGGATGGATTGGCATAGCTCAGCCGCATGGCGTAGCTGCCGCTGTGCGTATCCGTCGTCGTGCGTTCGACGACCGAGTTGGCCAGTGGATTGGTGTGAGGAATCTGCATCCAGCCGTCGGCTGTGCTGTCTGTTCCTGCCTCAAATCCCGGATTGATGATCAGATTGGCTGCTCGCGCCGAAACACCCATCCACAGCACGGCACTGACCATCGCCACACAGAATGCGGACCTCCGCATACAAGCCTCCTCCAGAGCGTTTCTGGATACCTGAAAGAAATGAGCCCATCCCTCTCCGGGATGGCGATTAGACCCTCGGGGCTGGCCCCGTGCTGCCATGCACCTCCAGCCAGGTTCGCAAAGCCTTCTTAACCACCGGCGCGCCGTCCGGCT
>CAZSJB010000597.1:0-1718 GCA_964606625.1 uncultured Tepidisphaeraceae bacterium
AAAGCGTGGATGAGTAAACAGTTAATTTCTGTTTACGGCTTTTCTTCAGCGAGGGCTGCCTGGATGGCCTCTTCCATGGCGCGTTCTCCGCTGCCATCGGGAGTGATCCCGGTGGCCACGCGGCGAATCACGCCGTCACGGCCAATCAGGATCTGGTAGGGGATTGCACGGCCCTGGTAGGCCTTGAACGTTTCACCGTCGCTGTCCAGGAGTACCTTGAGATTCAGTTCGCGATCCTGCATGAACTGGCGAGCCTGTTCTTCACTCTCCTGGAGATTGATGGTGTACAGTTTCAGTCCCTTGTCGGCGTATTTCTGATCCAGGGTCTGCAAGTGGGGCATGGCGGCGATGCACGGTCCACACCAGGTCGCCCAGAAGTCCAGCAGCACAACGTCGCCCTTGAGGTCAGCCAGTGCCACTTCATTGCCCTCGAGGCTCTTGAGCTTGAACTCGGGTGCCTGCTGGCCTTCGAGGGCGCGGGAAGGATCATTGGCCCGTTGTTCTTCGCGCATCTGGGCCAGGCTGCGCGCGTCAGCCGGTGCGGTCCAGGCAAACGATTCTTCGGCGAGTTCCACGCCAGCCGTCGATTCGGCGTAATCGATCGTTAACTGTGCCTTCTGGACATCCTGAACGCCTGCGGACTCAATCTGGGACCGCATGTCATAAATGGCCTGGCGAATCAAGTTTGTCTGCGGATCGATCCTCAGCAGCACGCTGATCCCTTCAGGCCCGCGCACGTCGAGTGTCTGATACGACTTGCCATCAATCTCAGCATCTTCACCACGCTCGACTGCAATGGCATCTTCCAGCAGTTCACGGCGCGGATCGCTGCTCAGCGCGAGCATCAGCGAAGGGTTCTGCATAGTGAGCAACTGACCTACGAACTGGGGCAGATCCGCCATACGGGTTTCCGCTTCGGGGGCTTCGGCGGTGTCATACATCCGTTCGGCGATGCCGTGAATGTAGAAGGTTTTGCCGGTGGATCCGATGGCAAGGGCATCGGCCAGTTCGTGGCGGAACATCAAGGGGGAGCGATAGCTGCCGGTGAAGGGCTGCTCTTCGACGGTCTGCTCGCCCTGCACATGAAACTCACCGCGCAGCGAGCCGGCTACGGTCAGCGTCTGCAAATCTTCATAGGCCTTGGCAACAGCGTTGACGATCGGTTCAGCTTCGGCCGAGGGTTGCGCCAGCGTCCGTTCAGTGGTGGCATCAGTGGGTGGGGCCTCAACCTGTCCAACCAGGGCGGGTGTTAGCACCAGCGACAGCAGGGCCAATAGCGTGATAACGTGTTTCATGTTCGCTCCTTGCTTAGCGCATAACGTGGATTTTGCACCTCGGGTGTGCTGGAAGATGATAGGCATTCATTGCATGCCTGTCAGCGAACACCATAAAAATGCCCGCAGGCCGCAATCAAACGGCCTGGGGCATGGAAGGTTGCTTCAGATCGGTCCTGGCATTCCGCAGGCAGGTGAGAGCGAAAATGAAAGACGTACCGCCATCATGAGGGTCTCACATCCCGTTGGATACCAGGTTGGGACAGCGCGCGAACCGAATCAGTATCGGTCGCGTCCGCGATCGCCACGGCTGCCACCACCGTAGCCGCCGCGTCCGCCGCCATATCCGCCCCGACCACCGCCGCTGTATCCACCGCGACCGCCGTTAGAGCGATCTTCGCGGGGACGGGCTTCGTTGACGGTCAGGCTCCGGCCGTCGATGTC
>CAZSJB010000598.1:0-1703 GCA_964606625.1 uncultured Tepidisphaeraceae bacterium
GCCCGAGTTTCCGACCATCGACACCTCGGCCTACAAGACCTGGCTGGACGCCAACCCGCACACGGTGATCGACAGCAGCACCCTGGGCAACACCAACTTCGGCAGTATGCGCATCAAGGCCAACTCCAATCCCAAATTCAACGGCAACACCAAGATCAAGGGCCTGGTCTATATCGAGACGCCCAACAAGGTGTCGTTCAGCGGCAACCTGGATCTGCAGGGCGTCATCGTCGTGGAGAACAACCCGACCGGCGACTCGAGCACCAACATCATCGACTTCGGCGGCAACGTCGATTTCGAGGGCGTGCACACGCTCGACGCCAGCTACGGCGAGCTGCGCAACCTCGACGGTGCGATGCTGCTGGCGCCGGGCTTCAAGCTGCAAATGCGCGGCAACTTCGGCGTGATCGGCGGCACCATCGCAGCCGATGAGATGGAGTTCACCGGCAACGCCGGCGGAACCGTCAGGGGCAGCATCATCAACCTCAAGGACACCCGCGTCACACTCCACGGCAACACCGACATCATCATCGAGTCCCAGGGGACCACCAAAACGCCGGCGGGCATGTTCTTCGGCAGCCGATACGTGCCCCTGCCGGATACCTATCGGGAGGTGACGCCATGAGCGCTCGCCTCCCCGTTCGATCGCCCTGCCGCCCCGCCGGCCTGGGCCTGGCGGAGCTGATGATCAGCCTGGCGATCTGCTCCATGCTGCTCACTGCCGTCGCGATGGCATTCCATACGACGACGCATGCGGTGGAAGTCAATGATCGCTTTTTCCGAGCGTCGCAGACAGCCCGGGTCGCCATGACACAGATGACCTCGGCTGTGCGCACCAGCGACGCCTGCCAGGTGGGCACACCCGCACAGCAATCCCAGAACCTCATCCGCAATGCCACCAACCTGGACATCATCACCTCGGACGGGCGACTGATTTCATACGTGTTCAACCCCGATACCCGCACGCTATCCCTGGTTCGTCAAGATGAGGATGGAACAGAAACGACCCATGTGCTGGCACGGGATATCGCCAGCGCCACCTTTGATGGGGTGATTGAGCAGCATCCTGACACCGGTATCCGCCGGCTGGTAAAGGTCAGCATCCGGCTTGTCGTTGAAGTGGAGAATCAATCCCTGCTGCTGAACAGTTCGACCATGCCGCGACGGGAACTGGTGTATTGAAACGTGCGCGAATGTAGAATACCGCCCAAATGCATGTAGTCATTTTCGAGGACGATCACTGGAAAAGGCTGGCGCCGCTGTCACTGAGCCGACCAGTCTTCACGCTTGCAACAGGAATGTCGAATCTGCTGGAAAAGCAGCTTCGGCACCTCCAGCCAACCCGCCTCACGCTCTGGGTCCGCCCCCGCCTGGAAGCCTATTGCCGGGAGCTGCTGCTGCCCAATCTCCAGATCCCCACTCAAATCAACACCCCGCTGGATGATGAACGGGTCATCCTCGTCAATGCCCGCACCCTGCACTTCACGCGCTATCGCGTTCCCCCAGGCGATACGGTGGTGGTGGACGAGTCCGACCGCGTGCGCATCGCCGTGACCCGTCAGCCGGGATTGTCGCACCTGGATGCGCTTGAGCAGTCGGATCGCTGGAAGACACTGCTGGACCTACCCCATGCCGAACCACAGACGCGGCTGGTGACGGCATTGTGGGACCTGATCCGCTGGAACAAGGAATCGCTGGCGATG
>CAZSJB010000599.1:0-1689 GCA_964606625.1 uncultured Tepidisphaeraceae bacterium
GACAAATGCGCGGCGAACCGTCGCAAGGCATGCTTCTGGCTGCCAGCGATCCTGAGGGCCGAATCGTCGTCATCAGCCCCAGCGAACCGGTCGCTCCCGGCTCGAAGGTGAGCTAGAACATCCGCGTCGATAGCCTCAATCACCGTGCTCCGCGAACTGCACATCTCCAACCTCGCTGTCATCGCCGATGCGCGCATCGAGTTGCATCCGGGCTTGAACTGCTTCACCGGCGCAACCGGCGCTGGTAAAAGCCTGGTAATCGGCGCCATCGAGATTCTCCTGGGGCTGCGCAGCCCCGCGGAAATGCTGCGCAGCGGCGTGGATGAGGGGCGTGTCAGCGGCGTTTTCGAGGTGCGCAATCCCGCTCTGCTCCAGCGCATCGAGCAGGCCACCGACATCCCGGTCACACAGGATGGAGGCGAATTGCTGCTTACGCGGCGGCTATTCGCCTCCGGCCGCAGTTCGGTCAGCCTGAACGGCAACCCGATCACGCTGACGATGCTCAAGCAGATTTCCGAGCACCTGGTGGATGTTCATGGCCAGCACGATCATCAGTACCTGCTGCGGCCTTCGAATCAGCTCGAAGTGTTGGACCAGTACGGCCAACTGGAGGAGCTGCGCAAGGCGTACCATGAGGTCTATCTGAAGCTTCAGTCTGCGCGGGAACGGCTGGCGGAGCTGAATGCCAACCGCACGTTGCGCGAGCAGCAACTCGACCTGTATCGCTTCCAGGCGGATGAAATCGACACAGCCGAGTTGGATCCGGCGGAGTACGAAGAGCTCCAGGCCCGCTCCAGTGTCCTGCATAATCTGGGGAAGCTTAAAAAGGAAGCAGGCAACACCCACGCCGCTCTCTACGAAATCGATGGATCCATCCTGGAACGCCTCAAGATGATGACTGGGGTGCTCGCCGAACTCACAGAGCTGGATCCTGCGCTGACTGAGATCGCCAGGGCCATGCGGGATGCCACGATCAACCTTGAGGAAGTCGCGTTCGACCTGTCGCGATATCTCGACAAGCTGGACCTGGATCCTTCCGAAGCCGCCGAGGTGGATGATCGCTTGAACACGATCAACCGGATCGTCAGTAAATATGGCACGACGGTGGAGGATGTCCTGGCGCATCGGGCTGAGATTGGCCAGCAGATCGCCGAACTTGAACGTGCCACTGAAGACTTTTCACACCTGGAAGCCGAAATCCCGCCCCTGGAAAAGGAACTGGTCAAGCTGGGCACTGAATTGTCGAAACGCCGGCGGCAAATCGCCCAGCAGCTTGCCCCGGAAATCGAGGCACAACTGGCCGATCTGGGGATGGAGAAGGCGCGCTTTACCATCGAGTTCGCCTCGACGGATACGGTATCACCGGAACCGCGCGCTGCTCTTCCTCCGTCACAACAGTCCGCATCCACGCACAACAACGCCCCGCAGTCACCCCTGGCGTTGGCTACCCCGACGGGATTCGATCAAATCGAGTTCACTGTGCAGACCAACCCTGGCCTGGCACCCCAGCCGTTGCGCAAAATCGCCTCGGGCGGTGAGCTGTCGCGCATCATGCTGGCGATCAAGGGTATCCTGGCGGATACCGATCGTATCTCGGTGCTTGTCTTTGACGAGATCGATGCCAATGTCGGCGGGCGCCTGGGAAGCGTGATCGGTCGGCGACTTCGACAGCTTGCCAACCATCATCAG
>CAZSJB010000600.1:0-1665 GCA_964606625.1 uncultured Tepidisphaeraceae bacterium
CATGACGGCCCGCCGTTCGCCAATGGCGACATCCACATCGGTCATCTGATCAACACGACGCTCAAGGATGTCTTCATGCGATGGCATTCGCTTAAGGGCGAGCGGGTGCCGTACGTTCCGGGGTGGGACTGCCACGGCCTGCCCATCGAGCACAAGATCCAGCAGGAGCTGGGGCCGAAAATCCGCGAGATGAGCACCGTCGAGGTGCGACAGCGCTGTTTCGCCTACGCCGACAAGTACGTCAATCTCCAGCGCGAGCAGTTCCAGCGCCTCGGAATCCTCGGAGACTGGAACAATCCCTACATCACGATGGATCCGGCGTACGAGGCCTCGACCCTTGAGGTCTTCGCCCGGTTCGTCGAAGCCGGACTGGTCTACAAGCAGCTCAAGCCGGTGTACTGGTCGATTGCGAACCAGACTGCCCTGGCAGATGCGGAAATCGAATACCAGGACCGGGATGATCTCAGTATCTATGTGCTGTTTGAGATCGACAATCGCGACGCGCTGCCGGCTTCCCTGAATGCACCATCCGGCGAGGCGGTCTCGCTGATGATCTGGACGACCACGCCCTGGACCCTGCCCGCCAACCTGGCGGTCGCCGTCGCGCCGCAGGGCACTTATCAGCTCGCCACCTTCGAGAAAGAAGGCAAACGCTTCAACGCGATCGTCGTCGACCAACTCGTCAACCGCATAGCTGAATCCGCCCAGGCCACTGTGGTGAAGATCCACGGCAGTGCAACCGGTGAAGAACTGACGGCAGTGAAATATTGCCATCCGTTCATGGAACGTGTCTCGCCGGTCGTGACCGCCGATTACGTCACCTTTGAAGATGGAACGGGCCTGGTCCATACCGCGCCGGGTCATGGTGAGGATGACTATCACACCGGTCTGGCGCATGGGCTGGAGATTTACTGTCCGGTGCTGGCCAATGGGCGGTTTGACGACACCGTACCGGACTGGCTGCGCAATCAGCTCGTGTGGGATGCCAATGAGATCATCACGCGCCGGCTGGACGAGCTGGGCGTGCTGTTTCATCAGCAGACGATCCGCCACAGTTACCCGCACGATTGGCGATCCAAGACGCCGACGATCTTCCGTGCTACTGAGCAGTGGTTCATCTCGGTGGAAAAGCCCTTTTCCGTTCAAGGTGAATCCGGCGAAGGACAATCGCTGCGCCAGCGGGCAATCGCGGCTGCCAAGGACGCGATCCGGTTTGTGCCGGACTGGGGCCGAGCCCGCATCCTGGGCATGCTCGAATCGCGCCCGGACTGGTGCATCAGCCGCCAGCGGGCGTGGGGGCTGCCGATTCCGGTCTTCTACAACGAGCAGGGTGAGGCACTGCTGACGCCTGAATCGGTCCGCGCGGTGGCGCGGCGCTTCGCTGAAAAGGGAAGCGATGCGTGGTTCACCGATTCGCCTGCCGAATTGCTGGGAGATTACGATCCCGGCCCGAACTTCCCCAAGGACAAGCTCCGCAAGGAGAAGGACATCTTCGATGTCTGGTTCGAATCGGGCAGCTCGTGGCATGCCGTGCTGCTGGGCCGCTCGGATCTGCGATACCCCGCCGATCTGTACCTCGAAGGTTCGGATCAGCATCGCGGCTGGTTCCAGCTTTCGATGCTGCCGGCGCTGGGAGCAACCGGCCAGCCGCCGTTCAAGCAGGTG
>CAZSJB010000601.1:0-1658 GCA_964606625.1 uncultured Tepidisphaeraceae bacterium
CCCACCGCTGAAGAGCAGGATTACGGCGCGGACCTGACCAGCCAGCTTGGCCACGGCGATGAATCGTTCATCTACGAAGAACCGTCCAAGGCACAGGTCAGCCAGGGAACGATCTTCCTGTTCGGCCTGGCGGCCATCGCAGCCGGCGTGATCTGGTTCATGCATGTGCGCAACGGTCCGGCTTCCGCCAGCGCCGCCAATGTCGCTGCCCAGGACGCCGATCAGACCATCACCCAGTTCCTCAATAGCGGCACGAAGAACATCGAGCAGATGCAGGCAATGCTCCGCAACACCGAAAGCATCGTCGAGCAGTTCCGCAACTATCCGGCAATCAAGCAGGTGCCGCTCAGCCAGTTGCAGACCAATCCGTTCCGCTTCCGCCCGATGACCAATCCGGAAGATGAGAATCTGGCTGCGCGCAAACGCGAAGAAGAGCGCAACGCCGCCGTCAAAGCCGTTCAGCAACTAGCGCTGCGATCCATCATGCACAGCGGCGCCCACCGCGCCTGCATGATCAACAACACCCTTTACCAGGAAGGTGATCAGATCGATCAGTTCACTATCGAACGCATCACCCCCGATTCAGTGATCGTGAAAACCGGTGTCTACCGCTTTGAACTGAAGATGCAGTGATGGGCAGATGTCAGCAGCCACGGGTCATGGGGCAAACACCCCGTGAGTGACAGAGGGAGAAGCCTCGGCTCAAGCAAACGAACTCCAGATACCAGCGGCCCATGACCCAGTGAGCAATAACACAACCCCCAAGCATCCATTAACAGCTAACCCTGATGTTTCCTCGTCGCCCCACAACCTCTGCGTCCCCCTCTGAACCGACAGCCGTCGTCGAGGACGTGCATGTCGAACTGGAGTCGGTGTGGCAACCGACCCAGCACCGCCGGCGCCGGACGGTGGAAGAACTCCTGCTGGAGCGCGGGCATATCACGCAGGAACAGTTGGAGCAGGCGCGCACCGTCCAGGCACAGACGCCCGGCAAACCACTGGCGCAGATCCTGCTGACCATGCACGCGGCGACCGAGGCCCAGGTCCTCGAAGCCGTCGCGGAGACGCACAATCTTCCCTTTGAGATTCCCGATCGCGCCACCGTCGACCAGGCTGCGTTCGAGCTGCTGCCGGTGGACTATATCCGCAAGCAGCAGGTGCTGCCCCTGCGGTTCGAGGGAGAGGCTGAAAACCCGAAGGACCGGACGCTCGTGGTCGCGATGACCGACCCAAGCAACGTCTTCGTGCTCGACGAGGTGCGTCGTCGCACACGCCGTAATGTGCGGGTCGTTGTCACCACGGCAGCCGACATCAACCGAATCATTGAGCAGGTCACGACCGGCCACTCCGACATCCAGGTCGAGGAGATCATCAAGGACATGGCTGAGGACGAC
The DNA here is from genome assembly GCA_964606625.1 of uncultured Tepidisphaeraceae bacterium. Taxonomy (GTDB): domain Bacteria; phylum Planctomycetota; class Phycisphaerae; order Tepidisphaerales; family Tepidisphaeraceae; genus CALEKX01. The sequence goes on from CAZSJB010000601.1 coordinate 1,395, forward strand.
GTCCAGGAAGCCACCGAAGATGTCGCCGACCTGGAGAAAGCCGGCAGCGAATCGCCGGTTATCCGGTTCGTCAACTACCTGATCGCCGACGGCATCAAGCAGGGCGCCAGTGATATCCACATCGAGCCCAAGGAAAAAGCCCTGAAGGTGCGCTACCGCATCGACGGCGTCCTGTTCGAAGCCATGAATCCGCCATGGAACATGCATGCGGCCATCGTGTCGCGCATGAAGATCATGGCCAATCTCGACATCAGCGAGCGCCGG
>CAZSJB010000602.1:0-1651 GCA_964606625.1 uncultured Tepidisphaeraceae bacterium
TGCTTCACTCTCCTGCAACTCTCCTGGGAGGCAGGGCATGTCACAGTACTTCAATCTATGGGCCAAGACAGGACCGGATCCTGGCGATCTGCTCTTTGGCAAGTGAATATCCTTTTCCCCACGGGGGTGCGGTGATGTCCAGACGCCAGATCAACTTGCAGGAACTGCCGCGGTTCGACGACAAGCTCTCATATCTGTACGTCGAGCATGCCGTCGTCGACCAGGAAGACAAGGCATTGTGCTTCCATCAGCCTGAGGGAACCGTTTCCGTCCCGGTGGCGGCACTGGCGGTGCTGCTGCTGGGACCGGGAACGACCATCACTCACGCCGCAGTCAAGACCGCGGCCGACAACAATTGTCTGCTCATCTGGACCGGCGAACACGCCGTTCGCTTCTACGCTGAGGGGCAGGGCGGGGCTCGGCACAGCCGCAACCTGCTGCGTCAGGCAACGTTGCTGTCTCATCCACTGACGCGCTTGCAGGTGGTGGTGCGCATGTACCGCATGCGCTTTCCCGGAATGGACGCTGCCGACCTCGATTCCCTGACATTGCAACAGCTTCGCGGCAAGGAAGGCATCCGTGTGCGTCAGGCTTACGCAGACGCAGCCAAAGCACATGGCATCGCCTGGGAAGGCCGCAACTACCATCGTCAGAACTGGGATGCGGCCGACCCGGTCAATCGCGCTCTCTCAGCCGCCAATGCCTGCCTCTATGGTTTGTGCCACGCCGCCATTCTGTCCGGCGGTTATTCGCCCGCACTGGGCTTCATTCACAGCGGCAAACAGCTGTCGTTCGTGTACGACATTGCGGACTTGTACAAGGTCGACTTCACCATTCCGTTGGCCTTCGCCGTCGCCGCCGAGGGCGATCACGACATTGACCGACGCGTGCGCCTCGCTTGCAGGGATAGGTTTCGCGAAGGCAAGCTCAATCGCCGGATCCTGCCCGATATCGCCGCGTTGTTGGCCCAGTCTTCCGAATCCCTACAGGAGGAGGACCAGTACGCCGATGATCCCGCTCTCCCAGCCGACTGGTGGACGCCTGCCGGCTTCGGCGCCGAAACGCCTGTTGGGGACATCCTTAAAGCGGTGGCTCGCAGTGCCAGGGCCTGACCCTGCTTGTGGGTGGCCGGCGCGGCCGTGTCTTCTCTTCATGCTCAATTTTAGATAGCCATGGTGGTCATGATTCTGCAACGCGTCTCGCCGGCTCTGCGCGGCGAATTGACTCGGTGGTTGCTCCAGCCACACACGGGCGTGTTCGTTGGCACGCTCTCGGCTCGTGTGCGCGACAAGCTTTGGGAACGTGTTTGCAGGGGTCTAAGGGGCGGGGCGGCCATCCTTATCTACCCCGACGCCAGCGAACAGGGTTTTGCGATTCGCACCAGCGGGGCAACCAAGCGTCTGATCGAGGACTTCGAGGGCCTAAAACTCGCAAAAACCCGCGCCATACGCTAATAGTCCAGTATGCTCCCCACGCCCGTGGGGATGAACCGAAGGCCCGCGAAGCGGATCAGTCGACCGATACATGCTCCCCACGCCCGTGGGGATGAACCGTGGCGTACGATAAAAGCCGTCATGCCAAGCACATGCTACCAACGCCCGTGGGGATGTACCGATAGCACCCGCAAGCTCACTAGAATGCACGTCATGCG
>CAZSJB010000603.1:0-1650 GCA_964606625.1 uncultured Tepidisphaeraceae bacterium
ATCGCCTCGAACAGCAAGCCAGGGAGATGCTCAAAAAAGGACGGCACATCATCATCACAGAAGAGTTCCACCGGCTGAAAGGGCTGGGTGTCGGCGACACTATTCGGCTGAAAACTAACCGCAGCGGCGAGGTCGATTACACAATTGCCGGCGTCGTCTGGTCACCAGGGCTGGATGTGATCGTCGGCATGTACGATCTGGATCGCACATTGCACCAGCGAACCGTCGCGAGTGTCTTCGGCACGCTGGAAGATGCCCGCCGCGACTTCGGCGTACACGGATATGAAATTTTCGTCGCCAACGTCGAAATCGGCGTCAGCCGAGAAGAAGTGCTCGAAGAGGTGAAGGCCGCCGTCGGCAAGTGGGGAATGCTCGCGTACGACATCCGCCACATTAAGTACGCGATTGAAGAAGGATTCCGGCAGATCCTGCTGCTGATGAGCACTGTTGCCCTGGCGGCCATGGCTGTGGCCAGCCTAGGCGTGACCAATACCGTGATGGCCTCGGTGCGATCGCGACGGTGGCAGTTTGGCATCCTGCGAAGCATTGGCGTGACGCGCGGCCAGTTGTTGCGAATCGTGCTGGCTGAAGCGGTACTGCTGGGGTTGGTAGGCTGCGCGCTGGGATTGGCTGCGGGATTGCTGATGAGCATCAATGCCCGGGGGCTGAGTGCAAGCATTATGGGGTATAATCCGCCGCTGGACGTGCCGTGGGAGATGGTCGGCTACGGGGTGGCGATGATCATGGCGATTTCCGTCCTGGCCAGCCTGTGGCCGGCGATCAGCGTGGCCCACACCCAGCCGCTGCGACTGCTCCAGGCGGGACGGGCATCGTCCTGACCCCATAGGTAACCCGGAAGCAAACAGGCTTAACAGCCTTCCACCAGAAAGCAGAATGTCATGAAGCACCTTTACCGACACGCAGCGATCCTGCTCGCATTGGTCGCCGCGATCGCACACGCTCAGACGCCGACAACCCTGCCAGCGGTTGAGTACCTGCGGTTTGTCGAATATGAGGACGGTTCCTCCGCACTCCAGACCTCCGTGGTAACGTTCGCGCGGGATGACGTTCGTGTGAGCGTGTACGCAGCCGTCCATATCGGTGACCGCGCCTACTACGACGCGCTGAATACGGCATTCGCCGATTACCAGGTTGTCTTGTACGAGATGGTCAAGCCCCGCCACGTACCACCCCCGCCCCCGGGACAATTTGGCAATGGCGGCGGGATCAACATGCTCCAGCGGATGATGCAGCATGTCACGCGGCTGGATTATCAACTGGATGTGGTCGATTACACCCGGCCCAACTTCGTCCATGCCGACATGGATTTTGAAACCTTCGCCGCAGCGATGGCAGAGCGGAATGAAGTCTCGCGCATGATGTTGCGTGCGTTCTCCTCGGGCGGCAGCACGCAAACGCATCCGGATGTGTTGCTGGGACAATTCCTGCTGGCTGCCAAGGATCCCGCCCAGGCCCTGCATCTCAAACGAATGCTGGCGCGCGAGTTCGCCCACATGGATCAGACCCTCCAGGTACTGGAAGGCCCCGACGGCTCCGTCCTCGTGAACGAGCGCAACAAAGCCGCCATCACCGCCCTGGAACAGCAGCTCCGCGCAGGGCGGACCGATATCGCCCTCTTCTACGGCGCAG
>CAZSJB010000604.1:0-1619 GCA_964606625.1 uncultured Tepidisphaeraceae bacterium
CTGGCGGTCCCAGTCGCAACTGCAGCCCATGCGCTTGAGCTGGTCGGTGATGCGGGCTTCGTACTCGTCCTTCCAAGCCTGGATCTTTTTGACGAACTCATCACGGGCGAAGTCAGTGCGGCGCTTGCCTTCCTCCTGCAGGACGCGCTTCTCGACGACGGTCTGCGTGGCGATGCCGGCATGGTCGGTGCCGGGCAGCCAGACGGCGTTGTCGCCGAGCATGCGGTGCCAGCGGATGAGGATGTCCTGAAGGGTGTTGTTGAGCGCGTGGCCCAGGTGCAGGGCGGCGGTTACGTTGGGCGGGGGGATGACGATGCTGTAGGGATCGCCCGGATCGGTCGGCTCGGCGTGGAAGGCGCGGGCCTCGGTCCAGGCGCGGTAAGCGGCGGACTCGACGGAAGCGGGATCGTAGGCTTTGGGAAGTTCTTGGGACATCGCTTGTTGCTCGGTTTTCGATCTAAAACAGCGAAGTTTACGGGAGGTGGACGCAGAGGGCAAAAGGGTGGGGCAGCTGGCGGTCGGCAGGTTGCAGCAAAATGACAAAAGTGCGAAACGGCGGGGATAGGAGCAAAAAATGCCCGGCACGTTTTTGCGTGCCGGGCATCGCCAGAAAGTGGGAAGGGAGCGTCGTGTCAGAACGATCTGGTCCGTCCCATCGACCAGATTCACATTCGCCCTGACACCCTTGATCTACGATTCGATTTAGAAGTGGGCAAATGGAATTTTGAAATTGTCCTTTTTTCGTTGTGGGCAGGCCGGCAGAGGCGATTGGCTGGCTAGGTCTTGATCTGTTTCAGCAACCAGACGCTGATAGGGCCAAAGATGAAGATGGGCAAAAAGGCCATGAAGGCCGCCCACTGGTCCAGCCATTCGGGTTTGGGCGGATTGGCTGCCAGGTTCTGCGTGATGAAAACGCTGACCATGACGAGTGTAACGAGAATGCCGCATTTGACAGCCATGCTGGAAAGCACGCGAGGTTCGCGGGTCAGCACTGCCGGAATGGTGATCAGCAGCATTACGATATTCAGCAGCACGCCGGCCCAACGGGTGTGTTTAACCTTGACCAGCTCGGCTACGCCGAGGGTTTGGCCGCTGGCGAGCAGTTCGTTGATGCGTCGAGTGGAAAGCAGCTCAGCCACGTCCATGCTGCGATACAGGGCGATGACGTAAGGGTCTATGCTGGAGTGCAACTCGCTGACCGCGATGGGCTCGGAGATGACCTGATTCTGGCCGAGCCCGCGAATATGTCGGCCATTGGTGAGGATCCAGCACCGTTTATCCGGATCCCAGACGGCGCGGTCGGCTGAGAGATGACCAACGATCTGGCCGTCAGCATCCCGCTCGAGAACATCGAGATATTCAATGGTTGCCGGCTGGGAGTCGATGGGCGGGGTGTACCGCGCAGCCCTCAGCCAGGCGTTGGTTTGGGCATCGCGGATACCGTTGATCGACCGGCTCCGGTGGGTGTGATCCCGGCCCACTTCATCGTGATCCCGGGTGAGTTGGGGAATCATGTTGGGGATGATCAGTTCCTGGTTCACGACGACCAGCGAGCTGAGCAGGATTGCGGCGATGATGATGGGCGCGGCGACGCGCAGCAGCGGCACGCCGGCAGCCAG
>CAZSJB010000605.1:0-1618 GCA_964606625.1 uncultured Tepidisphaeraceae bacterium
AGCCATGTCCGCAGCAAGGCTGCCCGTAAACGGCTCGCGGAGCGGTTTAAAGATCCAGCCGATGACTTCCGCCTGGCGATTGTGTGCGACATGTGGCTGACAGGGTTTGACTGTCCGCCGGCACACACGATGTACATTGACAAGGCACTGGCCGGACACAACCTCATGCAGGCGATTGCCCGCGTGAACCGGGTCTTTGGCGATAAGCCCGGCGGGTTGATCGTCGACATGCTCGGCTTGGCGGATCAGCTGGCTGACGCTCTGGCAACGTACACGCAGGCCGGCGGAACCGGGCAGGCTGTCAGACAGGTACAGGATGAAGCCGTGCCCGCCATGCAGGCGGCGTTTGAGAAGCTGAAGGCATTCATGCACGGATGCGACTACACGGCGGCGCTGAATGCGGATCCCCAGCAGGTGCTGCCGGTGTATCTGAAGGTGATCGACCATGTGCTGGGCCAGGAGGACGGTTGGAAGCGCTTCCGGGATATGGTGAAGGAGCTTTCGTCCGCATTTGCCCTGGCTGTGCCGCGGCCGGAGACTGAGCAGATTGCCCCACATCTGGCGCTTTTCCAGCGTGTAGCCGCGATGATCCGCAAGCGGCTGTCGGATGAGGGTGGCGGCATCACCAGCCGTCGCGACATCGACGCCGCCGTGCGGCAGGTGATCGGCAGTGCCGTCGATGCCGACCAGGTGATCGATCTGTTCGCTGCTGCCGGCCTGGAAGAAGCGCGGCTGGACATCCTGTCTGACGAGTTTCTCTCACGTGTAGCGGCGTTGGAGCAGAAGAATCTCGCCCTTGAGACGCTGCGCAAGCTGCTGACCGATCAGATCCGCAGCATCGAGCGGCGGAACATCGTGCAGAGCCGCAAGTTCCGCGAGGCACTGGAGGATGCGATGCTCCGCTACACGAACAAGGCGATCACGACAGCCGAGATGATCAATCATCTGCTCGACCTGGCGAAGGTCATGCGCGAAGCTCGCCTTCATGGCCAGGAGCTTGGCCTGACTGAGGAGGAGGTAGCCTTCTACGACGCTGTGGCTGAGAACGGCTCAGCCAGGGAAGTGATGAAGTCCGATCAGCTTCGCCTGATGGCCCGTGAGCTGGCGGAGATGGTAAAGCGGATGCCCAAGCTGGACTGGACCCAGCGTGAAAGCGTAAGAGCCGACCTCCGCCGCAACGTCCGCCGCCTGCTCGCAAAGTACGGCTATCCCCCCGACCTGTCCGAAGACGCCACGCAACTCGTCCTGAAGCAGGCTGAGAAGTCGACGGAGTATGAGCTCGGCGCGGCGTGATCGCCACGAACGGACCAGAGGTGCTCCCCCCTCCAATTTGTTGGAACCTGATACATTGGAACCGGCGGTGCCGGTCCACCTATTTGAGGTAGGCATCCCCACTGCCGATACACATTCCAATGCATCCCCTGATTTCAGCGTATCGCGCCACTACGTTCCGATGTTATACCGCCAGCGGAACAATTGATATCCGGATCGATCAGGCACACCCGCAACTCGACGTGTTGCTTCGCGGCGTGCCCATTCAATCGTGGTGTTTCATCACTGCGTACAACCCGCAGTCAAAGCGACTTTCTGAGAAGGACAATGAGCGCCGGCAGGCTGC
>CAZSJB010000606.1:0-1618 GCA_964606625.1 uncultured Tepidisphaeraceae bacterium
GGCTCGTACCCGCGGCGGGCCACGAACGTCTGGTTGTGGGTCATGATTTCGCTGAGCAGGCTCATCACTGTTTCTCCAGTTTGGCAGATCACCTTAAAGCAGGGGCTTACGGAGTGTCTTAATCTCGCTGCGACGTTTTTTGCGGATCAGCCGTTTTTCCCGGGCCGCGCGCGAGGGGCGGGTCTTTCGGCGGATCTTGGGTTCGCGGCGGGCAAGGATAATCATTTCGCGCAGCCTTTTCATGACCGCTTGACGATTTGCTTCCTGGCTGCGCGATTCATCGGAGGACAGATGGATTTCGTCATTGCGGGTCAGCCGGCTGCCGGCTTGTTCGCGCAGCCGCTGGCGGGCGCGCTCCGTGAGACCAGTCATTGCAGAGATCGCTACCCACAGTTCTGCCTTGGTCGACAGCTTGTTGACATTTTGTCCGCCTGGGCCGGAGCTGCGCGCAAACTGCAGACGCAGGGCGTCGGGACGCACGGTGACACCTGGCGCCAGCGTTATTCCGGATGGATCGGCCGTGTCAGCCATCAAGGCAGTATATGCGCCAGACGGTCACTCGCGCAGGGATGAATCACCTGGCGTGGAAGCGACCTGTGCAGGCTGGTCCCGGGGCGAGGGTTCTGTTGTGGCGATACGGACATGGCGCGTGGCACTGCCCAGGAAGATGACGACCATCAGCACCACCAGATTGATGCGCATCCACCGCACCGGATTGGCAGGTGGTGTTCGGCCGACCGTCAGGAAAAAAGCGATGGCAATCGACAGCACACCCGCACCGACGTGCGACAACCACCACCAGCCCGGATGGATCGCGGGCGTGATGGGGTCGATCTGTTGGGTGGTCGGCTGGGTGGTGGAAGCGCGGAGATACTTTTCCGCAAGTTGTTCAGGTGTGGAGTAAGCTTCCCAGTGTCGAAATGCGCTCAGGGCTCCGGTGATGACCACGACCACTGCCGCTGTCCAGACGATACGGCGGAAGACCCACCGCGCGCGGGCGAAGATGGCCAGTTGCTGTTCGTGTTTCAGGTCAGCGATCGCGATGGGGACGACCATCTCGTAAAAGAGAGTGCCTCCCACCAGAAGAGTCGTGCAAACGATGTGCAGATAGCGCGCGAGCAACATCACCGTGTTGAAGGCCACCAGTGATGCATCAATGCCATCGCTTGACACTTGTGCGAGTATGCCATTCATGAGATGTACGATCTGACGCGGTTGGGGACGGGAGAACCGGATCCTATCATACCGGCGGCTCGACCAAGCTCAACACATCGGCGGGATATGGCACAGGAAGAACCTCGCTGGTAGGCGGAAAAACGTTGAGCACGTCTGGCTGGGCAGGCAAGGTCTGGAGCTGGGTGCTGCTGTAGGGGGCGATCCAGAGCTGGCGGGTGTTGGAGGGTTTTCCAAAGACCAGGCAGATCAAAACGATGGTTGTCCCGCTTAGCAATATTCCCGCCAGGGATTTAATAGACCGGCCCTCAATGGGGCGTGGTGGACGGCGGAGATGCAGGGCATGCCGGGTCATTCCACTAGTGAAAATCGGCTGGGCAGGTCCGGCGAATCAATCGATTTGGTCTCAAAGTCTGGAAAATCCCGTCCGGCGCGGCAAGGGGCG
>CAZSJB010000607.1:0-1606 GCA_964606625.1 uncultured Tepidisphaeraceae bacterium
ACGCTGGTAAGAGTGAGGACCGGCTGAGGCTGGGTGATACCGGCATCGACGATTTCAGCAACATCACCAAGCCGGCTGCGGATCTCGTCCATCGAGGCCAGTTCCGCCAGTTCAACAACGTAGCAGCCCCGCGGCTCGGCAAAGGCGGCTTCGTTGAGCAACAGGCTCTCCGGAACGGCAATGCCTTTGTTGCCGCCGATGCACATCTCGGCGATCGCCGCAGCCAGACCGCCATCGCTGATGTCGTGACAGGCATCGATCAGCCCATCGCGAATGATTGACGCCACACCCCGGTGCAGCCGGGAAAGAGTCGCCAATTCGGTATCGACGGGCGTAATCAGCAGCACGCGGCTAGCCTCATGCTTGAAATCCATGGTGATGCAGCGATGCACATTCTCGATCACGCCCACAGCACTGATCAACAGCGTATTGGGAATGCGAATAACCTGTCCCGTCTCCTGATTAGTGAACTGGTTATGCAGTGAATCCTTTCCGCTGATGAACGGCACGCCGTAAGCGAGCGCGCCGTCACGGCAGGCTTCGCAGGCGCGGACCAGCGTGCCCATGGTGATCTCGTCATCAACGCTGGGCCAGCAGAAGTTGTCGAGAATCGCCAGGCGATCGGGGTCGCCCCCGACGCAGACGGCGTTCCGAATGGCTTCATCGATGCCCGCGAAAGCCATTTCATACGGATCTTTCACATGAGGCGCCAATCCGCAGGAGATGACGACACCGCGATCCGAACCCAGCTTGGGACGAATGACCGAAGCATCGGAAGGCCCGATCTGTAGCGGACCGATCAGCGGCTTGATTACGCTGCCACCCTGTACTTCGTAATCGTACTGGCTGATGATCCAGTGCTTGGAGGCGACATTGGGATGCGCCAGCGTCTTGAGCAGGCGTTCCTTGAATGCCTGAACATCCATCGTGGCAGAGCCCGCCTGCGTTCGTTTTCCGGGGAACACGAACGAATCGCCGGTACCTGCTGAAGCGGGCTGCTCTTTCACCACCGCCTTGCGCGTGGGCATAGGAATGCCCTTGTGCAGGAAGTGCATCTCCATGCGCCCGACTTCATTGCCGTCATAGAAGAGAATCAGCTCTGCGCCTTCCGTACCGAAGGTGCCGATCACGGTGGATTCGACATTCTCACTGCGTGACAGTTCAAGCAGCTCTTCGACCTTGTCCTGCGGAACCGCCAGGACCATGCGTTCCTGGGCTTCGCTGATCCAGATCTCGTCATAGCGCAGGCCCTGGTATTTCAGCGGAACGCGTTCCAGGTGCACCTCAGCGCCGATCTTCTCGCCCATCTCGCCGACGGCGCTGGACAGTCCGCCGGCACCGCAGTCGGTAATGGCGGTAAAGAGGCCCCGGTCGCGGGCCTGAAGCACGACATCCGCCACCTTCTTTTCCGTAATGGCGTTGCCGATCTGCACGGCATGGCTGAACTCATCGGCATGCGTGTCAGTCAACTCGGCTGAGCTGAAGGTTGCGCCGTGGATGCCGTCGCGGCCGGTACGTCCGCCCATCACCACGATCGCATCGCCGGGACGTGCTTCTTTGTTGATCTTGTCCCGCGGGATCAATCCCACGCAGCCGCAGAAGACCA
>CAZSJB010000608.1:0-1603 GCA_964606625.1 uncultured Tepidisphaeraceae bacterium
TGCGCCCTGGGCCTGGCGGTACCGGCTGCGCTGATGGTGGGGATCGGTCGCGGCGCCAAGCGGGGGATCCTGAGTCGGGACATCGATGCGCTTCAGCATGCCGAACGGCTGGATACGGTCGTGCTGGACAAGACCGGCACGATCACCGAGGGCAAGCCGGTCGTGGTGAAGGTGGTTTCCATCGGGGATACCCCCGAGCGGGAGGTGCTGCGGCTGGCGGCGTCAGCCGAGCAGTTCAGCGAACATCCCCTGGCCAAGGCGATTGTCGCCCATGCCCGCAAGAAACAGATTCCGCTGACTGAACCGGACCAGTTCATCAATGAACCCGGGCTGGGCATCGTGACGGAACTGGAGGGAGAGACGATCCTGGTCGGGGCGGATGCCCTGCTGCAAGCCAATGGGAAAGTCACCAGCGGTTATCCACCGCAGGGCGCCGGTGCCGGCACGCTGGTCCATGTGGCCCGGCGGCTGCCCAGTGGCGAAGTCGACCGGTTGGGACTGCTGGTCCTGGCCGATCAGATCAAATCGGACAGCACAGATGCGGTGGCTGCGCTGAAGCGCATGGGATTGGAGACGGTTCTGCTGACGGGCGACAATCGGGCCACGGCTGCGGCAGTCGCCAAGGCTGGCGGCATTGATGATGTGCGGGCGGAGGTTAAACCGGACCAGAAAGCCCAAGCCATCCGGGAACTCCAGGGGGTTGGCGATACCGAAATCGACGATCGCTCCAGCCAGCGCAATCGCGTGGCGATGGTGGGCGACGGGATCAACGATGCCCCGGCTCTGGCGACAGCCGACCTGGGCATCGCCATTGGCTCGGGATCGGATATTGCCAAGGAAACAGGCGATATCGTGCTGGTTTCCGGCTCGTTAAGAGGCATCGTCACAGCGATTCGCCTGTCGCGGGTGACGATGCAGAAGATCCGCCAGAACTTGTTTTTCGCGTTCATTTATAACGTGGCGGCCATCCCGCTGGCTGCGTTTGGGCTGCTCAATCCGTTGATTGCCGCGGCTGCGATGGCATTGAGTGATATCACGGTCATTGGCAATGCGTTGCTGCTGCGCCGAAGCCGGATTGATGAATGATGGGGCAGTCAGGAGACTTGGCGGGAAGTCTTGGATTCATTGTGGCAATGGACCGGGGAGGAGAGGTAACCGGCCGGCTGTATCGCGCCGCTCCTTTTTACCCTTGACGCTGCTGTTTTGTGTCGTTACCAATACCCGCACCTTCATCGGGCTATCCCGATGAAGCCGATTGGTAGGGGAATAAAATGGCTGTGATGCCATGTTCTACCCGCTGACCGGCGAGCCGGATCGGGATCGGCCCGCTGGAAATCGCCGCGTCCCGTCGTGCAAGATCAGAGAAGACCATGACTACCGAAACCTATCGCAGCGGATTGTCGTCTGTCCTGTTCCCAGGCAGCGAAGGCTCGTTTGACCCCGTGGAAAGCTCACTGGCGGGCGTGCTGGGAGCTTCCGTCGCCAGCCTGTTTGCGTCCTCGTACCCGACGGCTGGGCAACTGACCGATACCCAGTGGATGGTGTATGACGACGAGGACGATGACGACATCTTCGACGATGACGACCTCGACGACGACGACGA
>CAZSJB010000609.1:0-1593 GCA_964606625.1 uncultured Tepidisphaeraceae bacterium
CGTATTCGCCGGTCGGTTGCCGACGCCGTGCAGCGTCATATGAGTCGCGAACGTGGCGATGCTGCGCGCCCGGGTGCCCTGGTCGCCAACTAATGCGCGTGTTAGAACCGGACATGCATATCAACGAACCCATAAGTCAGTTTTCTACGGGCGCGGTGTTCTTGTTCCGCGCCTGACCCCGCCTTCCCGGTGCCCGCCGGTGAGGCGGGTGCCATCTTTGCATGACATCTGATTGATACCAGCAGGATCGGGCAGTCCTGCCGCTGCGCGCCTGGCAATGCCATCAGCACGCAGTGATGCATGGAGATAAACGGTGTGCTGACGCAACAACCGCCCATCATCAGCCAGCACGATCGCGAAGGATTGTTGCGGATGATCGCATCACTCCGCCGTTCCTTCCCGACAATGCAGGATCCGTACGAACGGTTTTTACAGGCACTGGAAGAACGGCTGGACAATGCCGTCGTCATCACATCGGAAGAAATGGACACCACGACCGTCACCATGAACTCAACGGTGCGGATCAAGGACCTGGGCACCAGCCGGCGACGCATTGTCAAACTCGTCTACGAACCAGAAGCCGACGCACTGGGTGGAAAGGTCTCGGTCCTCACCGGATTGGGTGCCGCCCTGCTCGGAGCACGGGTGGGAGATGTGGTGAGCTGGTATCCGCGCGGCGTGGAACGCCGCGTACGTATTGAACGGATTCTGTATCAGCCCCCGGCGGCTGATGTTTTCGCTCCAACTGGAGCAAAGGAGTGAGCCATGACTGTGCAGAACGTGACCACCCGACAAATCGTCGTCACTTCGTCCGACTATGAGCAACTTTGCGCACTGGTGGAGTCTCCGCAGTATCGCACCCTCCAGCCGCTGCTGACCACACAACTCCGTGAAGAGCTGGAACAGTGCAAGATCGTTGATCCGCACAAGGTGCCACGTGGAGTGGTGACAATGTACTCCAAGGTCCAGGTGTATGATCCAGCGCTGGATGAAACCGAAACATACACCCTGGTCTATCCTCACGAAGCCGACATCAACGAAGGGCGCCTCTCGGTCCTGGCGCCGATGGGCATGGCGCTGCTGGGCGCCAAGGTCGGCGAAACCGTGAACTTCGAAGCGCCCGCAGGGATGCGGCAACTGAAGATCAAGAAGATCCTGTACCAACCCGAAGCCGCAGGTGATTTCGACCTGTAAGTCATCACCGCGACTGCACCGCCCACCAACTCCGCTGTCTCGCGCATGACCTGCGCTTGAGCCGGAGTCCCTGGTGGGCGGTGCTGCGCGCAAGCGTCAGACTCTTCAATATGGCCCGACCCTCGGTTTGCGGTTCATGCCGCTTTGCCTGATAATGCCCCCCAGCGGAGTATGTGCAGACATCCCCTCGCTTCTGCCTGCCCAAGAGGATCATGCCACAGGAAACGATGATGAACAGCACGATTACGGAGTCAGTGAAGGAAAAATACGGCGCTACGGCAACGGCTGGCTTGTCCAGCAGAATTGCGGGGATACGGGCGATTGCCGAAGCGTTTGGGTATTCAGGGGAAGAGCTATCGTCGATTCCGGCAGAATCGAACATGGGATTAAGCTGCGGCA
>CAZSJB010000610.1:0-1589 GCA_964606625.1 uncultured Tepidisphaeraceae bacterium
CGACCCAGCCGTCCTTCGTCCTGGGCGCTTTGACGAGAAGATTTATATTCCCCTGCCGGATGAGGCAGCGCGGCTGCGGATGCTGGAACTCTACCTGGCGTATCGTCCGCTGGCGGAGGATGTCGATCTGCCGCAACTGGCCGGTCGGCTGGCCGGATTCAGCGGAGCCGACATCAAGTACCTGTGCGACCGGGCGGCGGTCATTCCATTTCTCCAATCGGTTGCCCGTGGTGAAGAAGGGCTGATTACGGCTGGGGTTCTTGAAGAGGTGCTGGCGGATGTCCAGCCGTCGGTCACACCGGAGCAGATCGGGCGATTCGAGCAATGGATCGCTCAGACGGGGCGCGCATAGGGTAGGGGGGGATTACTTCTCGCACGGGTGATCAGTTGTCGGATGCCCGATCAGCCAGCCAGCGTTGGCGCCAGGCGGGCATCTGCTCGACGGTCACATCCTTCCACAACCCACGCCTGGCACGGCGGGCTTCATGCTCTGCCTGTTCGAACTGGGATCGAAAGGTGTGCGGAAACCGGCGATCGGCGTAAGCGTATCCGTCGCGCACCATCGCCAGGTTCACGTTCTCTGTCTCGTTGAGGTACAGATACGCCAGCAGGCGATTGTACTGGTCCCGGGTTTTCAGTGGTTCGAGCTTGAGGATGACACTTCGCTGATCCACACGGCTGCGCAAGTAGTTCGTCGCCTGCTCCGCGAAATACTCGGGCGGATCGCTGCTGCGGTAGTTCATCTCAGGGGCATCAATTCCCAGCAGCCGCACGGGCACCTCATCATCGGCTGGTCCGCGGCGAATGCGCACCGTATCGCCATCGACCACGCGGGTGACCATCGCCGGCTGCTGGTCGAACACCTTGTGGTCATTGCCGTGATACCGCAGCAGACCCAGGCGATCGGCGATCACCCCCAGCCCCAGCAGCACAAGCAGGATCAGGACCGTCCGCCGTTGCAATTGCCGACGCCGCAGCACCGGCTGAGGATTGAACTTACGTCGTCGAGCCATGAGGGAGGAAGTTACTTGTCACTGGCCATTCGGTCATTCGCCGGTAGCAGCGCGTTGTACACCCGTTGCAAGGGCGAACGGTATTACCACCTGCAATAACCGACAAGTGGCCTGTGACAATCACCCCGTTTTGCCCAGATCAAATGCATCATGCACGATCTGTAGGGCCTTGGGGCCATCTTCCTTGCCAATGATGCAGCTGATCTTGATCTCGCTGGTGGTGATGTTCTGGATGTTGACTTTCGCTTCAGCCAGCGCACTGAACATGCGCTGAGCCACACCGGTATGGGTTCGCATCCCGACGCCAACCACTGACACTTTTGCCAGGTCGGACTGATAAGACGCCTCCGCGCCCAGTTCCTCGGTCAGGCGGTTGACAATCTGCCGGATGTCTTCGACATCGCCATGTTCCACGGTGAACGAGATGTTGGCGGTTCCATCATCCATGACGTTCTGGATGATGTCATCGACCACGACGTTGGCAGCCGCGATCTGTCCGAAAATCTGCGCGGCGACACCCGGCCGGTCGGGCCCGGACTTGATCGTTACGCGGATGAGATCTTTCTTCAATGCTGC
>CAZSJB010000611.1:0-1585 GCA_964606625.1 uncultured Tepidisphaeraceae bacterium
CATCGCGTCGGCCTTGGCCTGCTCAAGCTCGCCGATCAGCGTGCGCTGGATGCGGGTCAGCTCCTGCCGGTAGACCTGCTCGGCTTTGCGCTGGTCCTGCTCAGCCCGCGCCAGCGCCTTACGCGCCGCCGGATGGCGAATCGCCTGCCCGTCCTGCGCCAGCGCCATGCCTGCCAGCAGCGCCACGATCACGATTGATGCCAGTCTCATATCTGCCTCCTGTCTGTCTGTCAGTCCCCCTCACTCACGATCCAATCGATTACTGTCGCGTTGGTGATCCTTGCGCCACGGCCTGCCTGGGCGGCGCACACGCACCGCCTCGATGCCCTGGGGGCGCACCAGCCACAGCGGCCCGACCTTTTACGCCCGCAGCCGCCCCGTCCTGATCAGCGCCTGCACCCGCCGGGGCGTCACCCCAAGCTCATCCGCAACCTGATTGACCGTCATCACCGCGCCTATGGCGCGTCAACTATATCGACAACGGACCAGCAATGGTAAGCAATTTGCCCATCTTGGGTGTGGACTAACTAACCCGATGCCGACACAGTTAACGCAGCTGCCAGCGACGGGAAGGGGGGGTGGCAGTAATTTGCGGCGGTGCGAAGCACTGCGTTTCCTCCGAAGCGGGCCCGTCGCAGAAAAATCCTAACTTTTTCTTGACATTCGGCGCAAGTAAGGTATATGGTAGGGTGAACTCCGCCGGCCGGCGGGCGTGCGCCGGGGTGGGGGGCGTCATGTCTTGTCAGGGGAGGTCGCCCATGTCTGAGCCCACCGCGATCGTCGGGTCGATGCAACAGAATGCAACAGAATGCAACATCCAAAAAAAAGTGAATGCCGATGGCTGCGTCCTGGGACTGTCCGACGTTCAGCAGCGGGTGCTGGAGCTTCTGCTGCAGGGATGCAGCGACGCCGAGGCTGCCCGGCAGACGGGCGTGAATCGCGTAACTATTTATCGATGGAGACTTTATGACGCGAACTTCCGCGGTGAACTCTCCCGCCAGAGGCGGCAGTTGTGGCTGCAGTCCCAGCAACGCGTGCGCGCGTTGATCCCGCCGGCCTTGGAAGCGATCGAAGAGTTTCTCACCAGCCCGGATCCACGGTTGCGGTTCCGTGCGGCGTCGCTGCTGCTGCGGTATGTCGGTTCGCGACAGCTGGCGCCGCTGTCGAAGCGATGTGAGCGGTCGCTGGAGAGCGATGAGATCATCGATGCCGTCGATTGCAGCGAGCTCGACGCCGCGGAATTGGGCGATCCGATCCGCCCGATGTCAGACCAGTGCCGCGAGCTGGTGGCCACGTTCATGCAGGGAAAGTCGCCGAGGATGGGGAACCGAGGATGAACATAGGTGGAGTGGGATTTGGGGCGAGTGCGGATTTCGGATTTCGGATTTCGGATTGCGGATTTGATGCTTGATCACTGGTCACTGGTCACTCGCCGCAACTTGACGCAATGGCATCGACGGCGGACGGAGTGACTGCCAACCGTCAACCGCCAGCGATCCTGCAGGCTGCCGACCGCAGACCGCACCCTGATCACCTCACCTTGTCGTCCCGCCACCGCCGCCTGCTACCCGCTGCCTGCCGCCTG
>CAZSJB010000612.1:0-1579 GCA_964606625.1 uncultured Tepidisphaeraceae bacterium
AAAGCCATGCTTCTCCTTCGATTTGTACGGATGCGCCCGAACGATTTCATACCCGAGCTGCTTCACCGCACGCGTCAGCCGCTGTTCCATCTGCTTCTGTGCCGGCCAGCACATCTGGTTGGCACTGAGGCGCAGGTCGCCGCTGGCGACGAGGTAGACCTGTTTTTTCTTGAGTTTCGGCAACTTGGCTGCAGCAGGAAGGGCATAGGCGAACATGGCGGTTCTCCTGTTGACATCAAACGATTGCACAGCCGTCGCGTGACGGCGGAGTCTGCATCATATCAGCCGGATTGTGCCACACAACTTCGCACGTAGATTCTGCACAGGCCCGCATCGCGAATGTCGAAGTGAACCGTGATCTTAAAAAGCGGCTTGCGATTTATCGCAGCCGGATCTAGGCTTATCACTGATCGCTAGGGGTGGTTGGTGCCGCATGTGGCGCCGGCCTGAGAGAGACCCTTGGAACCTGACCCGGACAATGCCGGCGGAGGGAATGCGGTCTTGCACGTCCATTTACGCGCCAGACTTCCTTCCTGTTGGCATTTCCACCGGCGGCTGACACACAAGAAGAAGGAGCGCGTCGATGATCCGAAGCAACGAACCTGATCGCTCGTATGAACTGCCCCCTCGGGGCAACAACCCTTCGACCCGGCAGCAGGGCACTTCCCCGGGATCGTTCGCCAATCCGCCACAGATCGGAACGCCCTGGACATTCTCTTCCCCGGATACGCCGGGTATGCCCCAGCCAAGCGATAAGACTGCCTGGGATTTTCTGCCTGAGGACTGGGAAGTCGAAATTGTGGATGCGGATGCGGCGTCTCCGGCTTCGTCTCCGTGTGCAGCCTGTGCCGAAGCACGCGTTTTCACCGATTCCACCGGTGTGACGCGCCGAGTGATCCCGCCCGTCGGGTTTACACCCGTGACACAGCTTGAACATGCCCGCCTGGGAATCATCACCCCGCAGATGCGCCGTGTTGCCGAGCGGGAAGGGCATCTCACGCCTGAACAGGTGCGTGACGAAGTGGCAGCCGGCAGGATGGTCATCCCCGCCAACATCAATCACCTGAAACACAAACTGGATCCAATGGCGATTGGCCGGGCGGCCAAAACCAAGGTGAACGCCAACATGGGAGCGTCGCCGGTTTCCTCCTCAACCGAGGAAGAGGTCGAAAAGCTCAAGTGGGCCGTCCGCTGGCAAGCGGATACGGTGATGGATCTGTCCACCGGGGGCGATCTGAACGTCACCCGGCGAGCCATCATCGAGAACGCCACCGTGCCGATCGGGACCGTGCCGATCTACTCGATGATCATTGGCCGCAAGCTCGAGGAGCTGGACTGGGAAGCCATCGCAGCCGAACTGGAAAACCAAGCGCAGCAGGGCGTGGACTACTTCACCATCCATGCCGGCGTGCGCAGGGCGCACCTGCCGCTGGTGCGCGATCGCCTGATCGGAATCGTCTCGCGCGGTGGCAGCCTGCTGGCCAAGTGGATGCTGACCCACAACGCTGAGAACCCGATGTACACCCACTGGGAGGACATCTGCGACATCATGCGCAAGTACGATGTCACCTTCAGCATT
>CAZSJB010000613.1:0-1570 GCA_964606625.1 uncultured Tepidisphaeraceae bacterium
CGTCTCAAGCTCCGGATCGTCGCCCACATCGAGCAGTTGCAGAATCGAAGACATCGCTGCTCAGAATCGTAACGTTTGTCGCCGTACGCCGTACTGGTGCTTTTGGCTCCTGGTGCTTCCCTGGTTCTTAGAGTCTGGTTCTTGACCTGTTCCCACAGAACCTCTCGAAGCAGTTCATTCGCGCAGCCGCTAATCCTTTCGCCACACGGTTTCCCCAGATCGATCCTCCAGCGTGATACCGATTTGCTTCAAGCCGTCGCGGATTGCGTCGGCCAGGGCAAAGTTCTTGTTCTTTCTCGCATCGGCGCGGAGCTGGATGATCAGTTGCATCAGGTCGTCCACCAGCTTGCTGCTTTCGCCAGCGGGTTTGTCCGTGACGCGGAACAGGCCGAGGATCTGGCCGAGATTCTTCAGCTCGGCCGCGCCGGCTGAGATTGTTGCGAACTGCCCGGCTGTGCCGCCCTGTTCGAGCTTGTGGGTTTGGATGTAGGCATTGATCTGGCCGGCGAGCTGGTGCATCTCGGCGATTGCGCCGGCTGTGTTGAAGTCATCGTCCATACGGGCTTCGAACAGCGGGCGGAAGGTCGCGAAATCGCCGAGCTGCGCAGGTGTGGGGCGGATGTCGGAGATCGGCTGTTTCGTGAGGCGCTCGACCCGCTCGAAGAGGCGCGTGAAGACCGCATAGGCCTTCTTGGTGTCGCTCATCACCTGATCGGTGAACTCGATCGGCGAGCGGTAGTGCGTCGCCAGCAGCAGGTAGCGGATGACGTCCGCGCCGTGCTGGTCGATCAGCTCGGCTGCGCTGACGACGTTGCCGATCGATCCGCTCATCTTCTCATCGCGCCACTCGCCGCTGGCGAGCTTGGTTTTGATCTTCGTCAGTCCGTTGTGCATCCAACAGCGGGCGAACGGCTTGCCGGTGGCGCTTTCGGACTGGGCGATCTCGTTTTCGTGGTGCGGGAAGATCAGGTCCATCCCGCCGCCGTGGATGTCGAAGGTTTCGCCCAGGTATTTCATGCTCATGGCTGAGCACTCGATATGCCACCCCGGCCGCCCCGGTCCCCAGGGCGAATCCCAGGAGGGTTCGCCCGGTTTGGCAGCCTTCCAGAGGGCGAAATCGGCGGGATTGCGCTTCCCAGCCGACTCGGTGGCGCGCAGGCCCGATTCCTGCTCCTCCACCTTCCGCCCCGAGAGCTTGCCGTAATCCTCATCGCGCGTGACGTCAAACCAGACGTTCCCCTCGGCTGCGTAGGCGTAGCCTTTATCGATGAGCTTCTGGCAGATGTTGATGATCTCGGGGATATGCTCCGACGCCTTGGGGAAGCGGTCGATCGTGTCGATCCCCAGGCGGGCGAGCACATCCATATATTCGCGCGTGTACTTCTCAGCCAGTGCTTCCACGGTCGTGTTCAGGCGGTTGGCTGCGTCGATCAGCTTGTCCTCGACATCAGTGATGTTGACCACCCAGGTCACCTCGAACCCGCGATAGACCAGATATCGCTTGATCGCATCGAAGATGACCGGCCCGACCATGTGGCCGATATGCGGCGACTTGTAGACCGTCGGCCCG
>CAZSJB010000614.1:0-1565 GCA_964606625.1 uncultured Tepidisphaeraceae bacterium
CAGGGTAACCTTCAAACCGGTTTCCATGCCCTGGCGCACCTTGAAGTTCGCGACCGACTTCTTGGCACGGCAGCGGACCGGCTTCTGGCCGGTGATCGTCGCCAGCTCGCGCTCGGCCTTCTCAAAACTGGCTTTGCCTTCGCCACCCGCAACGGCAAATCGCCCCAAGCCCATGGAGACCACGACCTTCTCCAGCCGCGGCACAGCCAGGAGATTCTTGTAACCGAACTTCTGCTGGAGCGCGGGCACGATCTGCGTGCGGTACTTCTCCAGCAGGCGCGGCGTCGGGGCCGGCTGCTGATCGGCTTGCTCGGACGACGTCTCTTCCGCGCCATCCTGGTTCTGCTTGGCAGCCTTGCGTGCCTCGATCTCCTCGGCACTGGGCTTACCCTTCTTTTTCTGCTGTTCTGCCATAACTGCCTCGATCTCCGTACTCACCGATTTCCAACCGGCGCAGGATCTTCACTTTACTTGCCTACAGGCCCCAGGTCGGTTCCGCTGCGAACCGCGATGCGGTGCTTGCGGCCGTTGCGTTCCTCGAACCGCACGCGGGTTCCCTTTCCGGTGGCTGGATCCACCGGCAGGACATTGCTCACGTGGATCGGGGCATCTTTCTGGATGCGTCCACCCTGGGGATGCTTCTGGCTGGGCCGGACGTGCTTCCAGACACGGTTGATACCTTCGACGATCACGCGTTCCTTGTCCGGGAGCACGCGGAGGACGGTTCCGGTCTTGCCCTTGTCGGCTCCGGCAATGACCATCACCGTATCGCCTTTTTTAATGTGCCTTGCCATGTCGATTTCCAATTGCCAAATGCCAAATGTTCCAATCCACGCCGCTTAGACCACTTCGCTGGCGAGCGAAACGATCTTCATGAAGTTCTTCTCGCGGAGTTCGCGGGCCACCGCGCCGAAGATACGCGTGCCGCGGGGATTGTTTTCCTTGTCGATCACGACGGCGGCATTGCGGTCGAAACGCACATAGCTGCCGTCGTTGCGAAGTGTCGGCTGCTTGGTGCGCACGATCACGCAGCGAACCACATCACCCTGCTTGACGTCACCGGCGGGAATCGCCTTCTTGACGGCGCAGATGATGATGTCACCCACACCCGCAGTACGACGCCGAAACTTACCCCGGGCAGTGCTGCCGCCCAATACCTTGATGCACTGGGCCTGGCGGGCGCCGGTGTTGTCGGCGATATCGACCATTGTCTGTTGCTGAATCATGACGCGTTGTCCGTTGTCAGTTGTCTGTTGTCAGTCGTCATCCGCGTCCACCAAAACGGACAACGGACCACTGACAACTGACGTTGCCTGTTAGCGTTCCTCGGGCACCTTGCCCGTCATTACTTCCTCAGCCGAAACCTGCACTGCACGCTCAGGGGCCTTTTCGATGATCCGAACCAGGCGATGATGCTTGGTCTTGCTGAGCGGCCGGCATTCGGCGATCTCGACCGTATCACCTTCCCGAGCCTCGTTCTTCTCATCATGAGCGTGAAGCACGGTGCGGCGCTTGAGGTACTTGCCGTACTTGGGGTGCTTCATCTGGTAGTTGACAACGACCTT
>CAZSJB010000615.1:0-1551 GCA_964606625.1 uncultured Tepidisphaeraceae bacterium
ATCCGCAACCGCATACAGGATGTCCGACAACAGCAGACTCAGCAGGCTGAGCAGGCTGATCACAAACGTGATCGAGAGAACCAGCTCGCGATCCCGTTGATTGATGGCTTCAATCATCAGTCGGCCCATGCCATTGATGCTGAAAATCTGCTCAATCACGACCGATCCTCCCAGCAATCCGGGCAGCAGCCCCGCTGCCACGGTAATCAGCGGCAGGATGCTGTTGCGCAACACATGACGGAACAGGATGACTCGTTCTGCCACACCCTTGGCGCGGGCGGTGCGCACAAAATCGGCTGCCAGGTTTTCGAGCATGGATGCGCGCATCAGCTTCGAGAGAAAGGCAAATCCACCATAGGTCAGGCAAATCACCGGCAGCACCAGGTGCCAGGCCACATCAAACAGCCAGCCGCGTTGCCATGCCCCGTTGATGTATCGTGGCAAAAAGGTCATCTGTTCCGCATCCGGCGAATGCAGACCACCGGTAGGGAAAAGCTGAATGAAATCGCGGCTGGCAAAAAACCCGATCAGCATCACCCCCACCCACATCACTGGTAAGGACCACAGCGCGATGAACGTCACTCCCGTTGCGATATCGAACATCTTGCCGCGATGCTGGGCGGCATAAATGCCAACGGTAATGGCGATCGCATAAACGATTGGAATGGTAATCAGGTTCAATAACAGCGTGATGGGCAGCGCCTCAGCCACCAGGTGTGCCACCGGTCGCTCTCGCGTGAAACTTCGTCCCAGGTCCGGCCACTTGAACTTGAATTGCCCCAGTTCGCCTGATTCCTTGACCTCAAATCCAAGTGGGGAGATCTGGTTGGTCCATCGCAGGTACTGCACCCATTTGGGTTGGTCCAGGCCATAGCGCTGATTGAGGTACTGGCGGTAAACCTCGCGTTCCTCCGGCCGCATGGATCCTTCAGCACTCAGCAATGACGCCCCCACTCCCCCGGGCGCCAGGGCCATCACCCAGAACACCACCAGGGTGATGCCGATGAGCGTGGGAATCATCAGCAGCAGTCGGCGGATGATGTAGTTGAGCATAATCCAGTCGTCCCGTGTCGTCTGCTACTGGGTAAATCGCTGCTTATCGGCTGGCACATACCATTCGGTCCGCGCGTTCATGCCAAGCTTGGTAATCTGCACATTCTGGAACCGGCCATCGAGGAAGATGAGGGTCTTGGGGAAAAACAGGAACGTGTAAGGCTGATCTTCGTGCAGGATCGCATGGGCCTGTCGCCAGATCGGCATGCGTTTGTCCTCGTCAATCGTAACCCGAGCAGTCTCGATCAGTTTATCGAGTTCGGGATTGCGATAACTGACAAAGTTGTCGCCTCCTGCCATGGCCTGGCTGGAGTGGAACATCTGGAAAATATCGGTCTCGATGCCGCTGGTCCAGCCAAGCGTAATAGCATCAAAATCCTTGTTCTGAATGCGCGTGGTGAAGACAGACCACTCCAGAGGGTCCAGTTCAACGACAATACCCGCCCGGGCATAGGCGTCTTTCACAGCGAAAACCATTTTCTCGTAGTTGGGATTTCC
>CAZSJB010000616.1:0-1548 GCA_964606625.1 uncultured Tepidisphaeraceae bacterium
ACTGGCCCGACATCACGCTCGACGAGTACATCAACCTCAAGGAGCGCGTCGAGAGCCGAATGATGATCGCCGACGTCACCGCGACGGGCGACGACAACGTGCTGTCTGCGCAGGCCAACGACGTGTCGTACCGCAAGGAGCAACTGCGTCGCCTGCAGGAGGAAGTCATCGAGCTGGAGGATTTGAAGACCGGTGTCTCGATCACCGACCTGGGCCTCAACGACTTCCGCATGGATTTGCTCAACTACGTCAAAGCCCACGGCGAACTGAGCAATGTGCCTAACGGGATGCACGCAGTGGTTCCCGCTAGACCCGAGATGGGCCTGCGGCCAGGCGCGATCTTCACCCTGCGCAATCGCAATGCCGAGATCAGCCTCAACCAGCACAACCGCCTACACCCGTACTACCTCGTCTATATCAACCGCGAGGGCGAGGTCATTCATGACCACACCGAGGTCAAGCGCCTACTCGATCTGGTGCGTACCTGCTGCAAGGGCCAGGACAAACCCATCGTCGACGTGTGCCAGCGCTTCAATCAGGAAACGGCGGATGGACGCCGGATGCAGCCCTACTCCGATCTGTTGGGCAAGTCCATCCGTTCGATGATCGAGGTAAAGGAAGAAAAGGATTTGGACAGCCTGTTCAGCGGTGGCAAGACCACGGCACTGACAGACACCATATCCGGCCTGGACGATTTCGAACTCATCAGCTTCATCGTGATTCAGGAGGAGGGATGAGCGCCTTATTTGCCTACCCCAAGCAAGCTGCTTTCGGGCGCGTTCTGCCCAAGAACAAAATCTATGAGCACAGCGGGGCCAACACCCGGCTGAAGGAACTGTTCGTCGAGCAGGTCGAGCAGATCGTCTGGCAGTACAAGCTCGCCCCAGAGACGATCAACCTGCCTGCGCGGCCCGGTGTGCCGGAAATCCAGATTTTCAGCATCCAGCTCAAGTCCACCGAGCTGCACGAAGACGTGCTCCGCTGCATTGATGGCGCGGTGCAGTTCCCGATCATGTTTGAACTACACCAAGGCCAGGGCGATCAGGCGAAAACGCAGGTAGTGGCGGCTTACAAGCGCCCGAGCGAAGCCGACGCCAGTCGCTGGGTGCTGTCCAGCTACTTCACCAGCGACTGGATGCCTGCGGCAACTGCCCGTACGGCTATGCCGCTGGCCCTCGACATGGCCCACCTGTACTCCGTTCTGCTGCAAGGCTTAATGCCGTTGCCAGCACGTCCACAGGAGGCCTTGTCCGACTGGATTGCGCGTATCGAGCAGGCGGCAAGCAAGCGCCGCGAAGTCGAGAAGACCCAGGCGAGACTGGCTAAGGAAAAGCAATTTAACCGCAAGGTCGAGATCAACGCGACCTTGCGGCAACTGAAATCTGAACTTCAACAATTGAGCCGCTGAACCCCGATATCGGAAGCGCAGCGACCAGAGGACCGAAAATGGACAAACTGAAAATGCACTCGCCCAATCTCACGCAAGACAACATCGCCCGCATTCGCGATCTGTTTCCGGGTTGCGTGACGGAAGCCAAGGGTGAAGAC
>CAZSJB010000617.1:0-1520 GCA_964606625.1 uncultured Tepidisphaeraceae bacterium
GCAGATGGACCCGGATCATGCTGAGCGGCCGTCGGGCGGGATGCTGACGGACCTGGGCGGTACGCGCGAGCATGGTGTGGGCGGTGATCCGCAATCTGGCCCGGGTGCGTCAAGCGGAGGCGATGTGGATCCGAGCCTCATCGGCCTGGACGGTAGCGGTGGCGGGGTGTCACAATCCGGCGACATCGGCCGCACTGAAGGTCCGGACCTTACCGAGGGGGGCACAACCGACCCGGATACAGTCGATCACAGCAAGCACAAACCGGAAGTGGGCGGTGATCACCGCGTGAAAGGCTCGACCGTGAACCCTCGGGAAAACCAGGCGGGGAACTGACACGCGATCGCTGTGCAAATTGGCTGGTGTGTTGCTGCAACTGTTGTCGGACAGCGGAACATCTTTAAGATAGGCACACCTTACGCAAAGGAAGGGTATGACCTATCAGCCGCCGCCCCAGCCGATCGGATACGCCATGCCACCCAGCCGGCCTGCACGGCCTACATCGGTGACTGTGCTGGCGATCATCGGGATCATCTTCGCATCGCTGGGCCTGTTGAGCAGTATTTGCGGTGGCATCTTCCTTCTACTCAGTAGCACGGTGGACGTGTCCTCGGAACTGACCGGCGCACAACAAGCGATGTACGCGAGCACGGCTTGGAAGGTCTATGAGATCTTCTCATATGTCGCGTGGCTGGGAATTAGCATCCTGCTCATGTATGGCAGCATTGCGTCACTGTCGCTTAAGCCGGCAGGGCGACGTGCCATGCTTCTGTATGCGACGCTTGTCATCATTCTCGCTGTTTTGAATGTTATCATGACGCTGGTCTTACTGGGGCCAACCTTGAAGCCGTTCTTGTCTTCGAGCGACACAGCGGAAGCGGCCAGCGCCTGGACCATCATCATCAGCGGGACCATCAGTACGCTGGTCGGCCTGATTTATCCGATTTTCGTTCTGGTCTATTATCGTAAACCCCATGTGGTTGCGGCTTTTGAAGGGAAGACGGATTACGGCAATCCTTACATGTCCCCGTCTTCTCCCTATCAGCCGCCTTATCCACAACCGTAACTTTGTTTTTGAGTCCTCTTACCCGAGTTTCTGCCCATGCCCTGGTTTACTCACGAAGCCGAGTCGATTGCCCGCAAAGATGTCGAACAGATGTGCCAGCGTCTGCTGGACGAAGCGCGCAGCCGCATCACCAAGGATTTCCGCCGCGTGCTGCTGCTGCCGCCGGACCTGACCCGCGCCCACAGCGGCGCCGGCTGGATCACAGAGACGCTCTACAAGCTGCTGCCCGAAAGCTGCGATATTCACGTCATCCCGACGCTCGGCCAGCATGTGCCGCACACGCCCGAAGAGAACAAATGGATGTTTGGCGATATCCCGAATGATCGCATCCATGCTCATGATTTCCGCAATGGCTGCGTGAAAGTCGGCGAGATTCCCGCCGAGGTCGTGCGCGAAAAGACCAACGGTCGCGTGGATATGCCCATTCCGGTTGGGTTGAACAAGATGCTCATGACA
>CAZSJB010000618.1:0-1128 GCA_964606625.1 uncultured Tepidisphaeraceae bacterium
CGGTAATGCTCCAGGGCGGGATCGACGATCCCCTGCTTGCGATGTTTATCACGCAGCTCGTGATAGCGCTGAAGGTAAGGCGCGAGAGTGGCCATGGCTTGCTGATCGCGCTTCAAACCGGCGTTCAGCAGCTTGCGCAGGCGGATCTCGACGGCTTTGAGGAAGCGCGGCAGATGCACCAGCCACTGCGCGGGCGTGGCGATCAGAAAATCGCGCGGCACAAGGCGCGACAGGGTGTGGCGGATGTCGTTAATGGACGGCTGAAGCAACGGCGGAAACGTCTTCTGAAGTTGCAGGGCAACGCTGTGATAGGCGGAGAGCATCTCCCGCGCCACCTGGATTACCTGATCGGCAGCCGGATTCAGTCGGCGCCAGGCCACCTCGGCGACCTGGGTGAACTGATCTTTGGTCCGCACCTGCTGGGCAAAGGCCTCAGCTGAGGGTTTGTCGCCGTAGAGTGCCTGGTCGGCAGCCGCGATGGCAATCTGCCGCTTCAATTCATCGGCATTGCCGATCGTCGCAAACTGGAGACTGAGCTGGTCCAGCCCGCGGATGTTCCGCTGGATGTAACCGATCTCCTGGCGCGTCTGGAGCATGAACAGCCGCCGCAGACCACCCCGCATCGCAACGGCTGCGCTTTGCGGGGTATCAAAGAGACGCAGGGCCACGCTGTCGCCGCGATCTTCGATCGCCGGGTAGCCGCGCAGTGTCATGCCGTTGCGCTTGACCTCGACCGATTCGGGCAGATCACCGAAATCCCATCGCGTCACGCCGTCTTTGTTGAACTGCCCTTCCATCGGCGGAGACGACTCGAACGTCTGCCGCGCCGCGATCCCGAACTGCCGCCGCAGCTCCGCCAGATCGCGGGATGTAGCCAGCTCCTTTCCGGCATCGTCCACGATCTGGAAGTTCATGTGCAGGTGATCCAGCAGCGAGCCGGGATCGAAATCGCGTGGGCGAACGGTGATCCCATGCCCCTTGCTCAGGAACGTCGCCAGAGATTCGTACAACGATCCCTTCGCATAGGGCATGGCCTTCTCAGCCGCGGCGGCCCAGTCGGGCGCCGGCACGAAGTTCACGCGCAGCGCCTTGGGCAGGCTCTTGATCAGAGCCGTGATCTTCTCGCGC
>CAZSJB010000618.1:1138-1500 GCA_964606625.1 uncultured Tepidisphaeraceae bacterium
ATCGACCTGGTTGAGCGCCGCCAGCGGAATACGTGCGGTGATGCCGTCGGCAGGATGCCCCGGCTCGAAGTGATACGACAGCGGCACGGTCACGCCGTTGACGCTGATCACATCAGGATACAGCTCCGCCGTCGTGTCATCGGCTGCGTGACGCATCAGCTCCGCGCGGTTCATGAACAGCAGCTTCGGATTGGACGGCTCTGCCGCCCGCCGCCACTTCTCAAACGCCGGCCCGTTGTGGATCCCCGCCGGGATGCGCGCATCGTAGAAGTAGAACCGCACCTGCTCATCGACCAGCACATCGCGATTGCGCCGCTTGGCTTCGAGTGTGTTGATCTCATCCACCAGCTTCTGGTTGTGGC